>NZ_JBBMEO010000002.1:0-262765 GCF_040096515.1 Faecalibacterium tardum
GAACACAGAAGTTAAGCTTACTTGTGCCGAAGATAGTTAGCTGGAAACGGCTTGTGAAAATAGGTAGTCGCCGACTTAACTGAAAGCTCTGAGATGAAAGTTTCGGGGCTTTTTTGTTGCATGAACATAAAAATACATAGCCGCAAATTTGCAGGAAAAAGCGCTTTTGTCTCGTGTTAAGAGGTGAAAGCGCTTTACAATTTTGCAAAAAGGATGCGACTAAACATGAAACGATTCCACCGCCGCTGTCGGCGGCTATGTATTCTGGCGGCGCTGCTTGTGCTGCTGGTACTGTTTCTGCGGCAGAACGTTCTGCTGGATACAGCCAGCCGACACGCGATCTTGCTGGACGCCCAAAGCGGGCAGGTATTGGCGCAGAAACGTGCTGACGAGCGCACTGCACCGGCTTCGCTGACAAAAATGATGACCATACTGCTGGCCATTGAGGCTGAGCCGGATCTGGATAAACAGGTAACACTGCCGGAGGATATTTTCCCGGCCTTGCAGATTGAAAAAGCATCTATGGCAGGCTTTGCGCCCGGGGAGACAGTCACGGTGCGGGACTTGCTCTATGGTGCGATGCTGCCTTCCGGTGCAGAATGCTGTGAGACGCTGGCGCGGCTGGTGAGCGGCAGTGAGGATAACTTTGCCGCACTGATGAACCAAAAGGCCGCAGAGCTTGGCATGAAGAACACCCATTTTACAAATGCGACCGGCCTGACGGATACCGAGCACTATTCCAGTGCGGCAGACATGGCAAAGCTCTTGCAGGCAGCATTACACAATGCGACCTTTCGCACCATTTTTACTGCGGAGCACTACACCACTACAGCGACTGCGCAGCACCCGGAGGGCGTTTCGCTGACCAGCACACTGCTGGGCAAGCTGGACGGAACAGAGCTTCCCGAGGGGGCACAAATCGAGGGCGGCAAAACAGGGTATACCGCCGCCGCAGGGCTGTGTCTGGCCAGCCTTGCCACCGTGAACGGAAAAGAGTACATCCTTGTTACGCTTGCCGCGCCCGGAGACCATGGAACGGAGCAGTACAATATCCGCGATGCAGTGCAGGTGTACCGGAAACTGGCGGATAAAAAATAACCGCGCTACACAGGGCTCGCCTTGCAAACCGGGTGCTTCGGCGGTACAATAGGGACATTCTATCATGGAAAAGGATGTTTGACTATGCGAGACGAAGCCATTGACCTGTGCGGACAGGTGGATTTTATCCGTACGGATGCCATGCCTCTGCTGGAACGTGATGCACAGTTCCGCTTTGCCTGTGCGGGCTGCGGCAACTGCTGCCGTGGGCGGGAGGATATCGTGCTGTCCGGCTATGATTTGTGGCGTATTGCTGCTCGGCTACGTCTGCCGCCGCAGATCGTGGCACGGGGCTACTGCCGCAGCAGCATAGGCAGGGTGAGCCATTTACCGGTGCTGCGGCTTGCTCCGGTCAAGGAAAACCGCAACAACTGCCCCTTTCTGACTGAAAACCACTGCGCCATCCATGAGGCAGAGCCGTTGGTATGTGCGCTGTATCCGCTGGCGCAGGAGATCAGTCGGGCAGGGGAGGTTCACTACTTTTTACAGCCCACCGGCTGCGGCGGGCAGGTGATCGAAGCAAGGGTGCAGGATTACCTTGCCCGCTACGATGTGCCCGCCCGGGAAGCCATTGATGTGCGCTGGGCGCAGACCTGCATGGCGCTGGAAGATACGGTGGAACAGCTGGAGACAGTGCTCAGCCCGGTGCTGGTGCGCCGGATGCAGGCAAAACTCTGGCAGGCGCTGTATTTTGGTTACGATTATGCGCAGGACTATCTGCCGCAGCTGGAAGCAAACTTGCAAACGCTGGACACAGAACTGCGCAAACTGACGGAGTATCAGAAAAAACGAAATAATCATTCAAAATAATTGATGGATGACTTTACTTGAATCGATAATAAAGGCCGTTTTCAGGCAAAAGTGGATTGTTTTGCCAGCGATTCTGTGTTATACTTCACGAGTGTAAAGCGAACCTTGTTTGATCCGCTTACAATATCAGCCCGGAGTGCGGCGTCCTGTTGGCTGCAAGGGCTGGAGATAGAGGAGATCATCAATATGCGTAAAATCACTCGTCGTTCCTTCCTGACTGCTGCCGCTGCCTGCGGTGCAGCAGCTGCTCTTTCTGCCTGCGGCGGTTCTTCCTCCGCATCTTCTGCGGCAGCATCCTCCACGGTTGCTTCTGCATCGGTCGCTGCGGCTTCCAACGGAGAAAAGTTCACCGTTGGCATCTGCCAGCTGGTGCAACACGCTGCACTGGATGCCGCTACGCAGGGCTTTGAGGACGCCCTGACCGCTTCCTTTGGCGAGAACGTCACCTTCGACTTCCAGAATGCACAGGGCGATTCCGCTACCTGCGCCACCATTGCCAACGGCTTTGTTTCCTCCGGTGTGGCACTGATCATGGCCAACGCTACCCCTGCTCTGCAGGCTGCACAGGCTGCCACCAACACCATCCCCATTCTGGGTACCTCTGTTACCGAGTACGGTGTGGCACTGGGTTTGGACAACTTCTCCGGCACCGTGGGCGGCAACGTCTCCGGCACCTCCGATCTGGCACCGCTGGATCAGCAGGCAGATATGATTGTGGAGTGGATGCCCGAGGTCAAGAAGGTTGGTCTGCTGTACTGCTCGGCCGAGGCCAACAGCCAGTATCAGGTAGACGAAGTGCAGAAGTATCTGGAGGCCAAGGGTGTAACTGCTACCCAGTACGCTTTCTCGGATTCCAACGACCTGTCCTCCGTCTGCCAGAAGGCTGCGGACGAGAACGATGCGCTGTATGTGCCTACCGATAACACCGTTGCCGCCAATACCGGCATCGTGGACGGTATCTGCCGCCCGGCTAAGAAGCCTGTGTTCGCCGGTGAGGAGGGAATCTGCTCCGGCTGCGGCGTGGCCACCCTGTCTATCAGCTACTACGATCTGGGCTACACCACCGGCGAGATGGCAGTCAAGATCCTGAACGGCGAGAGCGACATCTCCACCATGCCCATCGAGTACACCGATGTGACCAAGAAGTACAACAAAGCTGTCTGCGATGACCTTGGTCTGACCGTGCCGGAAGGCTATGTAGAGATCGAAGCCTGATAACAGCAAAACCGGAACAATATAAAAATAGCGGAGAAGAGTGGATTCTTGCTCTTCTCCGCTTTCCCGTATCAAAGCGGGAGATAAAAAAGTGTAATGTTTAGGAGGAAATTGTTTTGGAAATCATTGCAAGACTTGCAAACCTGCCGGGCGCTCTGCCGGGTGCCTGTGCGCAGGGGCTTATCTGGGGCATCATGGCCATTGGTGTGTACCTGACCTACCGTATTCTGGATGTTGCCGACCTGACCGTGGATGGCAGCTTTGGCACCGGCGGCGCGGTGTGCGTCATGTGTCTGCTTTCCGGCATGAACGTCTGGGCAGCATTGCTGGTGGCTGTGCTGGCCGGCCTTGCTACCGGCCTTGTCACCGGCCTGCTGCACACCTTTATGGGCATTCCCGCCATTCTGGCCGGTATTCTGACCCAGCTGGCACTGTATTCCATCAACCTGAAGATCATGGGCAAGGCCAACCAGTCCATCAATGTGGACAAATACGGCCTGCTCATCTCCCTGCGCTGGGTCAAGGAATTTGCCCTGCACAACCCCATCATCATGGTCATCCTTGCTACGGTGGTGGTCATCGGGGTGCTGTACTGGTTCTTCGGTACGGAGCTTGGCTGCGGCATCCGTGCTACCGGCTCTAACCCTGCCATGTCCCGCGCACAAGGCATCAACACCAACTTCAACATCGTGCTGGGTCTGGCTGTCTCCAATGCGCTGGTGGCTTTGTCCGGTGCGCTGCTCAGCCAGTATCAGGGCTTTGCAGATGTGGGCATGGGACGCGGTGCTATCGTCATCGGACTGGCTGCCGTCATTATTGGCGAGGCCGTGTTTAGCCGCATCTTCCACAACTTTGCCCTCAAGCTGGCCTCTGTTTCCATCGGCGCCATCATCTACTATATCGTCATTCAGCTGGTGCTGACGCTGGGCTTTGATGCAAACCTGCTCAAGCTGCTCAGTGCCTCCGTGGTGGCAGTGTTCCTTGCCGTGCCGTACTGGAAGGGCAAATACTTCTCGAAGCCGGTCAAAAAGGCAAAGGAGGACGCAAAAAATGCTTGAGATTCAAAATGTTTCCAAAACCTTCAATGCAGGTACAGTGAACCAGAAGACCGCCCTGAACGGTCTGAACCTGAAGCTGAACGAGGGCGATTTCGTCACCGTCATCGGCGGCAACGGTGCAGGTAAATCCACCATGCTGAATGCAGTGGCCGGTGTATGGCCGGTGGACGAGGGCAAAATTTTGATCGACGGTGTGGACGTCACCCGTCTGAGCGAGCATCAGCGCGCCGCCTACATTGGCCGCGTGTTCCAGGACCCCATGACCGGCACTGCCGCCACCATGCAGATTGAGGAAAATCTGGCGCTGGCAGCCCGGCGCGGCAAGCGCCGCACCCTGCGCATCGGCATCACCAAGGCAGAGCGGGAGCAGTACCGCGAGCTGCTCAAGACCCTTGATCTGGGTCTTGAGGATCGCCTGACCGCCCGCGTGGGACTGCTTTCCGGCGGTCAGCGGCAGGCGCTGACTTTGCTAATGGCTACCATGAACAAACCCAAGCTCCTGCTGCTGGACGAGCACACCGCCGCACTGGACCCCAAAACGGCGCTGAAGGTGCTTACCCTTTCGGCACGCATCGTGGAAGAGAACCACCTGACCACCATGATGATCACCCACAACATGAAGGATGCCATCAAATACGGCAACCGCCTCATCATGATGCACGAGGGGCACATCATCTACGATGTGGCAGGGGAGGAGAAGCAGAAGCTGCACGTCTCCGACCTGCTGGCAAAGTTCCAGATCGCCAGCGGCGGCGAGTTTGCCAACGACCGCATGATCTTGTCCTGAAGAGGGATTGCGATGAGAAAACTTTGGAAACGAGCAGCGGCGCTGGTCGTCAGCGCTGCATTGGCCGGTGCGATGCTTCCCAGTGCATTCTCGGAAGAAGCAACGGATGCGGTGGAGGCAAAACTTGCAACGATGACTTTGCGGGAAAAGGTTGGACAGCTGTTCTGGGTGCGCCCGGAAACGCTGGACTTTTCACTGAATCCTGAAAAAAAGACGCTGACGCAGACCATGCGGCAGAATCTGGAACAGTATCCGGTGGGCGGCATCGCAGTTTTTAAGAAGAACATTCAGGATGAGAACCAGCTTTCCTCCTTGATCGCGGATTTCCAAAGCGCCTCCAAAATACCGATGATCGTGGCCGTTGATGAAGAGGGCGGCGCGGTAGCCCGGCTGGCAAATCATGAGGCCTTCTCTCTGCCTAAATATACGAGCGCCCGGGATATTGGCAAAACAGGCGAGCCGGAGCAGGCCCGCCAGATGGGACGGACGATCGGCGGTTACCTGCGATTTTACGGGTTCAATCTGGATTTTGCGCCGGTTGCGGATGTGGATTCCAACCCGGCTAATCCGGTCATTGGCAGGCGGGCTTATTCCACCGATGCGCAGCAGACGGCGCAGATGGTGGCCGCTGCAGTGGAGGGCTTCCACGAGGCCGGGATGCTCTGCACGGTAAAGCATTTTCCGGGCCATGGGGATACCGGACAGGACAGCCACTACGGAACAGCGACATCCTACAAGACCTGGGAAGAAATGAAAGCGATGGAGATGCTTCCCTTTGAGGCAGGGATCGCCGCCGGGGCCGATGTGGTCATGACGGCGCACATCACGACCCCGAATGCGACCACGGACGGCCTGCCGGCATCGCTGTCCTACACGATGATAACCGAGCGGCTGCGCGGAGAATTGGGCTTTCAGGGCGTGATCGTAACCGATGCACTGGAAATGAATGCCATCAAAAACCACTTTACGCCGGCGGAATCGGCTGTGGCAGCACTTCGAGCCGGTGTGGATGTGCTGCTAATGCCCAGTGATCTGCGCGCGGCCTTTGATGGTGTAGTTCAGGCAGTGGAGGACGGCACGCTTTCAGAAGAGCGCCTGAACGAAAGTGTCCGGCGGATCCTGACCCTCAAACAAAAGGCTGGCCTGGATCTCAGCGGGTCGTCTGCAGCAAAGCAGCCTATAGCAGAGAAAACCTCCGATACGAAGTGCAGCTTTTCGGGCTGGCTGAAAAAGCTGTGGTATGGGGCTGATACCGCAGCGTGAATCCCACAATATGTGCAAAACAGGCTCCCCGCCAAATGGCAGGGAGCCTGTTGCTGTATGCGGCTTACCGCTTGATATCGTAGTTCATGTTCATCAGGTTGCGGATGGTGCTCACATCATCAGTGATGTTGGCATCGCCATGGATGGTGTGCTTGATGGCGCTGCTGGCCACTGCAAAGTTGATCATATCCATAGCCTTGTAGTTGTGCAGCATGGCGTAGATCAGGCCGCTGGCAAAGGCGTCGCCGCCGCCCACGCGATCCAGAATGTTAAAGGTGTACAGCTTGCTCTCGAAGGTGTGACCCTCGTACCACATAAAGGCCTTCAGGCTGTTCTCGCTGCCGCTGTGAGCGTAGCGCACATGGCGGGCAATGCACTTCAGGTTGGGGTAGCGCTCGATGAACCGCTGGAAGATCTCGTCCTGCTGCTCGTAGCTGGGCTGCAGGGGCACACCGTCCTTCCAGTCACCCTTGCTGTGGTCGTTTTCGTCCTTCCACAGGTGGTAGGGCTCAATGCCCAGCAGCACATCCACATAGGGCAGGCACTCGGTACAGAAATCCCGTGCCTCCTCCCAGGTCCACAGGGTGGAGCGGAAGTTGCCGTCAAAGCTCACGGTCAAGCCCTTCTTCTTGGCAACCTTCAGCATATCAAGGATCAGGCTGCGGCAGTTGGGAGCCAGCGCCGGGGTAATGCCGCTGAGGTGCAGCCAGTCGTAGCCCTCCAGCAGAGCGTCCAGATCCACCTGAGAAAAATCGTACTCGGTAATGGCGCTGTGCTTGCGGTCGTAGATGACCTTGGAAGCGCGGATGCCGTAACCGGTCTCCAGATAATAAGTACCCAGACGGTTAGAGGGGGTCTCGTCCGGCTCGGTCAGGATCATGGGGGTGCAGTGCACATCGTTGGAGCGCAGCCAGCGCACAGCGCTCTTGCCCAGACTGTTGTTGGGCACTACGCTGAAGAAGGTGCTGTCTACGCCAAGGTTTGCCAGCGCCAGCGCAATGTTGGCCTCACTGCCGCCGTAGCTGGCCTCAAAGCCGGATGCCATGCGGATCTTTTCGTAGTTCGGCGGGGTCAGGCGCAGCATGATCTCACCACAGGTGATGAACTTCTGGCCATTGGGTTCGCTGCCAAGGATCGGATTGAAATGTTCCATAACGCTCCTCCTGATGACATTGCGGAAATCCGCAACTATTAACACATCGTTGTATCCATTATAGTGCGTTCCCGGACAGAATGCAAGGGTTTGCACGCGCAAGCAAGAGAAAATAAAACCGAAAATTTGGTAAAGTTGCCGAAAAAGCTGCCTTAATGCGGAATCACACCCCGGTCAGGTCAAAGCTGGGGGTGTATTCCTCCTTGGCGCTGCTCTTCTGCTGCATATAGCCCTGCACAAGCCCCTTGTCCATGGCGTAGTTCACCACCCGGCGGTATTCATAGGTGGTGATGCGCCGCCCGATGCCGTGCTCTGCGGCTTTGTAGAAGGGGGTATACTGGCTCATGACGCTGGGCAGAAAGCACCCGGGGTCGGCGTCGTTCCATGCAGCCATCTGGTCCAGCACGGCAAAGCTGTCTTCCACATGACCCGGCAGCGCCAGATGCCGCAGAATGACCCCCTTTTGCAGGATGCCGTCTGCATCGAACACCGGATGCCCGGCCTGCGCCATCATGGCTTCAATGGCGGGCTTTGCCTCGGCAAAATAGTCCGGCGCGGCGGAAAGCTCTGCGGAAAGGGCAGAGGATATATATTTTAAATCAGCCAGCCAGATATCAATATACCCGTGCCACGCCTCCACGCTTTCCACCGTCTCGTAGCCGCCGGTGTTGCACACGATGGGCAGACGCAGCCCTTTGGCGCGGGCAATGTCCAGCGCGGCAATGATCCACGGCTGCCACTGCCCCGGGGTGACCAGATTGATGTTGTGTGCGCCCTGCGCCTGTAAATTTAAAAAGATCTCAGCCAAGTGCTCCACGGTGATCTCTTTGCCCAGCCCCTCGGCGCTGATGGGATAGTTCTGGCAGAAGCAGCACTTCAGGGTACAGCCGGAAAAGAACACCGTGCCGCTGCCCCTTGTGCCGCTGATGCAGGGCTCCTCCCAATGGTGCAGGGCGGCGCGGGCAGCTTTTAGCGTAGCGCCTGCCCCGCAGAAGCCGGTGCGCCCGGCGGCACGGTCAGCACCGCAGCGGCGGGGGCAGAGGGTACAGCGAGTGGGAACGGAAATGGTTTTCGGCATAATATCCAAAGTCCTTTGCTTAAAATTTTCGTATTCAGTATACCACTTTTGATGCCATTCGTGCTATACTGAAATATAGAGAAACGATAATACAAAAAACGCAACATCTTTGCAGGGCAAGGAATGCGTTACGATGGAGGAAGCCATGCGCACCGAAACCGATGAGATCCGCGACAACCTGAAGTACCTGACCCTGCTGGCCAGAGATTACCCCTCGCAGGCGGCAGCTGCCAGCGAGATCATCAGCACACAGGCGCTGCTCAAGCTGCCCAAAGGCACGGAGCATTTCATGAGCGACCTGCACGGCGAAAACGAGGCCTTTGTGCACATCCTGAACTCCGCCTCCGGTGTCATCCGGGAAAAGGTGGATGCCGTGCTGGGCGATACCATGCCGGAGGCAGCCCGTGCAGAGCTTGCCACCCTGATCTACTATCCCACTGAAAAGCTGCCTCAGCTTAAAGCACGCTGCACCACTGAGGATGCACTGGAGCAGTGGTATACCCAGACCCTTCTCCAGCTGATCGATATCTGTCGTCTGGTGTCCTCCAAGCACACCCGCGACCATGTGCGCGGCTGTCTGCCGTCCAGCTGCGGCTATATTCTGGACGAGCTGCTCCACGCCCATTTTGAGGATCACGATAAAGACCTGTACTACGGCCAGATCGTGGGCAGCATCATCGAGAACGGCCGCGCCGACCGTTTTATCGTGCGGCTGTGCGAGCTGATCAAGCATCTGGCGGTGGATAAGCTGCATATCGTGGGCGACCTGTTTGACCGTGGCCCCCGCCCGGACATTATTCTGGATTTGTTGATGCGCCACCATAACGTGGATATCCAGTGGGGCAACCATGACGTGGTGTGGATGGGTGCTGCCGCCGGCAGTCCCATCTGCATCTGTACAGTACTTAAAACTACGCTTGCCTACCACAACCACGGGATGCTGGAGGATTGCTACGGCATCAATCTGCGGCACTTGCAGCGCATGGCGGAGCAGTTCTATGGCGAGGATGACCTTTCCATCTGGATGCCCCACACGGACGCCGCCCGTGGCCCCTATACGGGAGGAATGCTCCACCGCTGCGCCGTGATGCACAAGGCCATCTCCATCCTCATGTTCAAGCTGGAGTGTCAGGTCATCGACCGCAACCCGGATTTCCAGATGCAGGGACGGGATTATCTGCGCCGCATCGACTGGGACGCCCACACCGTGCAGGTAGGGGAGAAGCGCTACCCCCTGCGGGACACCTCTTTCCCCACGGTAGACCCGGCAGACCCGGCAAAGCTGAACCCGGACGAGGAACTGGTGCTGCACAAGCTGGTGCAGTCCTTCCGGCAGAGCGAAAGATTACAGCAGCACATTGAATTTTTGTATGCCAAGGGCAGCGTGTACCACATTGAAAACGGCAATCTGCTCTACCATGGTGCTGTGCCCATGAACACGAAGGGCGGCTTTGCGGTGGAGCACTTCGAGGGACGCCGCTATTCCGGCCGTGCCCTGATGGATTACTGTGACGCCCGTGCCCGCCGTGGCTACTACGGGGCGGAGGGCAGCGCCGCCCGCCAGAGCGGACAGGATTTTCTGTGGTATCTGTGGTGCGGCAAACTTTCGCCGCTGTTTGGCCGCAGCGCCATGACCACCTTCGAGCGGCTATATATCGCAGACCCCGCCACCCATACGGAGGTCAAGGACCCCTATTATAGCTGGTACAACGACGAAGCCGCCTGCCGCCGCATTCTGGCAGAGTTCGGTCTGCCGGGCACGAGCCATATCGTCAACGGCCATGTGCCGGTGCAGGAGAAAAACGGTGAGAGCCCCATCAAGGGCGGGGGACGGCTGGTGGTCATCGATGGTGGGTTCTGCCGCGCCTACCACGAAAAGACCGGCATTGCGGGCTACACGCTGGTGTATTCCAGCCGCACCATGTCCCTGCGCACCCATCAGCCCTTTGAAAGCGCAGAAAAGGCGGTGCGGGAGAACTTGGACATCCTGTCCCAGAAGAACATTCTGGAGACCGAAAATCATCGCATCCTCGTGGAAGATACGGACGAGGGCGAGGTGCTGCGGGAGCGCGTGCATGACCTCAAGCAGTTAGTAACGGCCTATCAGCTGGGCTGGATCCCGGAGGCACGGTGCGAGGATCACGTTTGGTGATATTGCCAAAGGGTAAAATTGGGGTCAGATTTGGCCAAAATTGATGAAAAACCCAATAAATTTTTGGAATATCCGCGTGTAATCTGGGCAAAACAGAAAATAATGAAACAGATACAAATCGGGCTTTGCTTTTTTGTGGAAGTAGTGTATAATAGGATAGTTATAAAACCGCCCCGGTGTTGGTGAATCTGTACACCCCGGCAGTACAAGTAACGAAATGGAATGCTTTCAGTAGCCTTAACAGGCCTGTGGCACAGGCCTTTGACAAGGAGATCATAAAAGTGGAGAAATTTGTTATTACCGGCGGTAAGCCCCTGCACGGAGAAGTGACTATTTCCGGCGCAAAAAATGCGGCTGTGGGTATTCTGCCTGCTACCATTCTGGCAGCGGATGTCTGCGTGATCGAAAATCTGCCTGATATCAGCGATGTGTCGGTCAGCCTCAAGATCCTGAGCACCTTGGGTGCACAGGTGAAGATGCTCAACCGCAACACCTACGAGATCGATACGCGGCATCTGGTCACTACCAATGTGCCGGACGACCTGTCCCGCCAGATGCGCGCCAGCTACTACTTCCTCGGTGCGCTGCTTTCCCGCTTCGGCAAGGCACAGGTGGCCATGCCCGGCGGCTGCAATCTGGGCCCCCGCCCCATCGACCAGCACCTGAAGGTGTTCAGCGCACTGGGCGCAGAGGACAGCGTGGACTACGGCATGATCACCGTGCGCACCAAGCAGGAGCTGACCGGTGCCCATATCTTCTTTGATAAGGTCAGCGTGGGTGCTACCATGAACGGCATGCTCTCTGCGGTCATGGCCAAGGGGCAGACCATTCTGGAAAACTGCGCCAAGGAGCCCCATGTGGTGGACTTGGCAAACTTTTTGAATATGTGCGGCGCAGATGTGCGCGGTGCCGGTACCGATGTCATCAAGGTGCGCGGCGTGGAAAAGATGCACGGCTGCACTTACAGCATCATCCCGGATCAGATCGAAGCCGGCAGCTACATGGTGGCTGCCGCTGCCACCGGCGGCGATGTGCTCATCAAGAATGTTACCCCCAAGCACCTGGAGCCCATCACGGCTAAGCTGCGCCGTGCAGGGATCACTGTGGAAGAATTTGACGATGCTGTGCGGGTATCCCGTACCGGCGATATTCTGCCGCTGAAGATCAACACCATGCCGCACCCCGGCTTCCCCACCGATATGCAGCCCCTGATGGGTGTGCTGCTGAGCGTGGCTAAGGGCACCAGCACCATCACCGAGAGCGTGTGGGATAATCGTTTCCGCTATGTGGACGAGCTGCGCAAGATGGGTGCCAGCGTACAGGTGGACGGTCAGGTAGCCGTGTTTGAGGGCGTAGAAAAGCTCAGCCCCGCACCGCTGCGCGCTTCCGATCTGCGTGCCGGTGCTGCTATGGTGGTGGCTGCTCTGATGGCCGATGGCACCAGCGAGATCGAGGAGATCGGTCATATCGAGCGCGGCTACGAGAATATCGTGGAAAAGCTGCGCGGTCTGGGTGCTGAGATCAGCAAGGTGGAGCGGACGCCCGCCGCACTGGAACAGGCCCTGTAACACAAACAACAAAACAAACAGCCTGCCGTAAGTTCTGTGCGGCGGGCTGTTTTCAGGTGGTAACATAAGAGGTTTTCATGGCAGAGTTCATTTCATTGTATTCCGGTTCTTCCGGCAACAGCAGCGTGGTGCGCTGCGGTGCGCAGTACCTTATTGTGGATATGGGCAAGGGGGTACGCACTACCACAGCAGCGCTCAAATCGCTGGGACTAGCCGTCAGCGATTGCGCGGGCATCCTTGTCACCCACGAGCACAGCGACCACGTCAAGGGGCTTTCCACCTTCCTCAAAAAGAACCCGCTGCCGGTGTACGGTGCAGCGGCTACGCTGGATTTTCTGGATGCCAACGATATCGTGCCCGCCAACTGCGAACTGAACGCGCTGGAGGGCAGGGAAGAGGACATCGGCTGCTTCGGGGTACAGTCCTTCCCCACCAGCCACGATGTGCCCTGCGTAGGCTACCGCATCCATACCCCGGACGATAAGACCATGACCATCGCTACCGACCTTGGCACCCTGACCCCGCCGGTGCACGAAGCGCTTTCCGGCTGCGACCTTGTGGCGCTGGAAAGCAACTACGACCTGCACATGCTGCGCAGCGGGCCCTACCCCTATTATCTGCGCGCTCGCATCGAGAGCGTGCGGGGGCACCTTTCCAACGATGAGTGCTCCGCAAAGCTTTTGGAGCTGATCCAGAGCGGCTGCAAAAAGTTTGCCCTGTGCCATCTCTCGCAGGAGAATAACACGCCGACTCTTGCTTTGCAGACCGTGTTCACCACCTTGGGTGCAGCCGGTGTCGTGCCGGAAAAGGACTGCATCGTGCAGGCACAGCGTCGCAACGAGGTAAGCCCTGCATTAGAGTTCTGATTTGTCGCAAAATAAAGCCATCTGCAACAGCTGATTCCAAGGGTTTCACCCCCCGGTCATGCTGCGGCAGATGGCTTTTCATTTGCACGGCATTTCGCACTTATTTTAAAATTGTTTCTCTCAAAAAATATTCGGATTCGGTAGAAACAAAACGACTTATTCTGCGGCTTTCTGTACCCGGATATCACTGCCTAAAAACTGGATCTGTACAAAGGCCGCAAGGCGGCTGGAGATCTTTTCTGTATACAGCTTTTCCAGCAGCGCACCGTCCGTGATATTGGTGGTGACGATGGTGGGTAGCTTTGCGCCCAAGCGGTTATTCAGCAGGCTGTACAGATTCGTCAGGAAGAAGCTGGAGTTGAATTCCGTGCCCAGATCGTCCAAGATCAGCAGATCGGCGTTGCAGGCAGTCTGGAACAAAGTCTCCTCCTCGCCGCCGGGATCTGTGCCGAAATGCAGTGCTTCCAGCTTGCCGAAAAAGTCCGGGCAGGAGACATAGATCACATCATAGTTCTGCCGCAACACCTCCCCGGCAATGGCAAGGGCGGCATGGGTCTTGCCCAGCCCTGCGTTGCCTACCAGTAACAGGCTTTCGCGGGTGGCAGGGGAAAAGTCCGCGGCGTAATCCCGCAGGTCGGCCAGAACCTCGGCCATGTAGCTGCGCACGCTCTCGCCCAGCGTCTTGTCCACCGTGTTGGGGTAGTAGTCCAGCTGCATGGTGTCAAAGCTGGAGATGGACAGGCTGGACAGCTCCTCGATCTCCTTGCGGCGCAGCTGCTGCATCACCCGGCGCACACAGTCGCAGGTATGGCCGTCCACTGCGCCGGTGTCCTCGCACCGCTTGCAGGTGAACTTTGGCTCCAGCGCATCCGCAGGACGTCCGCTCTCAGCCAGCAGCGCGGTCAGCTTCTGCTTTGCCGCCGCAAGCGCAGCGGCAGCTTCGGTGCGGTCTTTGCCGGAGGCTCCGGCAATGGCACAGCGGATGCCCCGCACCCGCACCTCTTCCTCGGCGTGACGCAGCCCAGGGATGGCGGCCTCGGCTTCAGCCTGTGCATCTTGCGCCAAAGCGCGGGCGGTCTGCCGCCGCATGGCTACGGTGCGCAATGCCTGCTGATATAATTCGTTTTTGGTACGCATAAAGGCTCCTTACTCCGGCTTCTTGATCAGGGGACGGCGGCGAGTGGCGTTTTTCAGGATATCGTTTCCGCTGGGCGTGTCGCGGTCCACCCGGATATTCCGGCTTGCTCCGGCTGCGGCCACCGGGCCACGCACATCATGGATGCTGCGCAGACCCTTGGCGTTCCATGTTTTCAGGATGCTGTTCCAGTACCACAGATCCCGCTTGGGGCCGGCCTGTACGGCGGCTTCCTGCACCATGGCGTCATCATAGCCGTACACCTCGTACCAGCGTGCAATGGCCTTGCGCCCGCCCAGCGTCAGCTCCTCGGGGGTGATCTGCAACAGGCTGCTGACGTATTCCTCGCGGCTCTGGCGCAACGCCAGCAGCTTTAAGTGGGCATCGGCCTGCTCGCCGGTCTCTACGCCCTCGGCGCGCCAGACCTTCAGCTCATGGGTCACAGCGGCCATGGTGCGTTTGCCCCGGCTGGCCACATAGGCTACGCACAGCATCACAGTCTCAGGTGCAAAGCCTTCCTGCACATACAGGTTCACCAGCTTTTCCATCTCGGTGTGGGTCAGCGGACGGGCAAAGCTGGTCTGTGCGCAGTCGATCAGGCTGGAAATCATAGGGTCGGTGCGGCTGGCAGCGGCGATCTCCGCCCAGCGCATGGGGGCGGGAGCGCTGGGCTCTGCGCCCGGCGCGGCGTTCTCCTCGTAGCGCTCCAAAAGCCCCGCACCCGCCCAGAACGCCAGCGCGCTCTCGGCGCTGATGCGGCTGCGCAGCTTGAGGTCGGCGCAGAGCTTGTCCGGGTCGGTCACGCCAGTGGCCAGCACATATAGCGCCACCCGCACATTGTATTCTTCGGCAATGCCCAGCTTGGAGAACACCAGCTGCGGCACGGCGATGGTATCGCCCTTCAGTTCTTTCAAACGGTAGATCATGATTTCCTCGTTTGGTTTATTCGTTGGCAGTATCCGGCTCGGCGGGCGGCTCCCAAGGCTCGCAGTCCATCATATCCGGGCAGTTGTTCCAGCGCTCTGGTTCGGCATCGTAGGCGTCTTTCAGATACTGCGCAGCGGCGGCACGCCCTTCGTCTGTAAGCGGGAATACCTCCCGGCTGCGCAGGGCGGGGTCGGTCTTGTCGATCGTCCAAGGCGCGGGCCAGTAGTCCACTGTGAGGATCTTTTCCTCTTTGGTGGCATCCGCGCCGCCGTCCGGGTCCGGTACGGTGCGCTTGCCCGGGGTAAGCCGGTAGCGCAGCCCGGCCTCGTTGCCGCTGTAATCATTCTTGCACAAAAAGTAGTGCAGCAGGGGAACAAAGATCATGGTGCAGCTCGTCCTTTCCGGCAAAAGGCGCGGCCTTTTGCACAATCAATTCTATTATAAAGCCGCCGGGCTAAAATGCAACAACTTTTTGTGAAACGCCCTGCAAAAGCTGCCCCCGCTTACAGGAAATCCGGCCTTGACAGGGTCGCAGAAATATGGTAAAATATTGCCTGTTGCAGCAGATGTGCAATGTGCTACTGTGGCTCAGCTGGTAGAGCAGCTCACTCGTAATGAGCAGGTCGCCTGTTCGAATCAGGTCAGTAGCTCCAAAGAGAAACCCCCGAAAGTTGGCTTGTGAAGCCAGTTTTCGGGGTTTTTTGTTTGTGCGGCAGGGGATGGGAAAGTGGGCGATTGTGCCTTAATTACCCCTATTTATCTGGAAATTGCTTTATTTAGTGGCGCAAAAGACGGCGCAGTCAAAACCACCGGCTGAGCCGGTGGTTTTGACTTCCACAAGAAGAAAGAAGAGCACAAGGGGCGGAAGAACCCGAAATTAGCCCCCGGCGGCGCAGTGAGTGCGTGGCCGGGGGCTTTGGCGACCACAGAAGCATCAGGTAGGAACGGGTGCTGCTGAGAGAAGGCTCGGCGGCAGGCGTTTTGTCTGATACCTTTTTATAAAAAGCGTCCGGGTGGGCGCTTTGGGGAGCTAGTATACCCGTTATTTCTGTGACTGTGTGGGTCACAAAAGAGAGAATTACAGGAGCAGCCTATGCGGAAAAGCTACATCCGGGAAAAGAAGATCCGGTGCGGGGACGAGTACATGGCCGTTGGAGTGTATGCCGTGACGGATCAGGAGCACCGCAAGCGGGGAAAGAAGCGCAAGGAGAGCGACAAGGGGCAGAAGAGTCGGAATAAAGCCGCCAGCATGCGCAAGAAGCAGCGGAAGGTGCTGGCGAATTTTGATAAGCGCGGTTTTTTCCTGACCGGTACATACGAGGACTGCTACCTGCCGGATGACGAGGCTGCCTGCTGGAAGGACGTGGAGAACTACGCGCGGCGGGTGAAGTACGCCACCTGCAAGCGGTTTGGGGTGGAGAAGGAGAAGATCCGGCTGATGCTGTGGGCGGTGCTGCTGACGGCGGCGGCGAACGCGGCGGCGCTGGTGCCGGACACGGACCGGGACAGCGGCCAGAGCGTGCCGACTGTACTGATGGAGCCGCAGAGCGAGGACGAAAGGCCGGAGGTGGTACTGGATGGCAGCGGGACAGTATAAGAGAAGCATCGTGTGGAAGCCGCAGCCGAAACAGGCTGCCTTTATGCGGCGGTGCGAGGACGAGGCGCTATACGGCGGGGCGGCTGGCGGCGGCAAGAGCGACGCGCTGGTGATCGAGGCGCTGCGGCAGGTGAACGTGCCGCACTACCGCGGACTGATCGTGCGAAAGACCTACCCGCAGCTTTCGGAACTGATCGACAAGACGATGCAGTATTACAGGCCGGTCTTTCCGAAGGCGCGGTACAACGCTTCCAGCCATGTGTGGACCTTTCCCAGCGGGGCGAAGATCTATTTCGGGTCCATGTTCCGCACGCAGGACAAGTACAACTACCAAGGCAAAGCCTTTGATTTTATCGGGGTGGACGAGCTGACACACTTCACATGGGAGGAGTACAGCTACCTGATGAGCCGCAACCGACCCACAGGGCCGGGCACGGTGGTGTACATGCAGGCAAGGCGCATCCGGGAGGCAGAGCAGAACGACCCGATGCTGAAGGGCAGGGTGATCCAGGGAGTGGCAGACCCGGCCATCTTCAACGAGAGCCAGGGCGAGAGCATTGCGCAGATGCAGGAGAAGTACCCGTACTTTGTGACGTGGCGGCCGGGCGACCACACCCGCATTGCGGGCAAGATGCAGCTGCACTACCGGCTGGCATTTGACGCGGAGGGACGGCCGATGTTTCAGGTGTTTTGCCGGCATTTTATCCGCACCATCCCGAACCTTGTGTACGACGAGAGCAACGTGGAGGACATTGACACCACGCAGGAGGACCACATCTACGACGAGTGCCGGTATGTGCTGATGGAAAACCCCATCAGTCCCCGGCAGGTACGCAAAGAGGTGGTGCTGCGGGACGACCCGCTGGACATGGATGTGCACCGCAGCCCCATCCGGGTGATGCGGGTATAAGCAGAAGGAGAAGCGATGACAGGAAGATACGAGGGACAGTAGCCGAACACCGAACAGGACGGGGAGAAGCTGCATGATTGGCGAGGTTCAGAAGGTCGATGGGCAGAGTAGCCGAACACCGAACAGGACGGGGAGAAGCTGCTGCGGATCATGGCGATGGCCGCGCAGGCGGCTGGGGCGCAGCAGGCACCGGCGGACACAAGACCCGCAGAAGCGAACCCCGGCGGCATGAGCGAGGGAGACCGGATGGTGAGCACCGCGAGACCCGGCACCGGGCGGGATGATGCCATGCAGAGCCTTTTGCAGGGCGATGCAGGCGGGAGCGTACCGGCGGGAGTGGCTGCGGAGACGGTGATCGGGCCGGAGGAAGTAGCCAAGGCGGGAGAAATTTTGCAGCGGTACAAGACCGGCAAGGCGGCGCTAGACAAGCGGATCATTGAAAACGAGCTGTGGTTCCGGCTGGGGCACTGGAAAAACTACCAGAACAAGATGATGGAGGGAAAGCCGCAGCCTTCCAGCGGGTGGCTGTTCAACAGCATTGCCAACAAGCACGCGGACGCCATGGACAACTACCCGGAGCCGAACGTGCTGCCGCGAGCGGCGGACGACGAGGAGACGGCGAGGACCCTTTCCAAGGTGATCCCGGCGGTGCTGGAGCAGTGCAACTACGAGCAGGTGTACAGCGACACATGGTGGCGCAAGCTCAAGACCGGTACCGGCGTGAAGGGCATCTTCTGGGACCCGGTGCTGTGGGGCGGGCTGGGAGACATCAGCATCCAGAGTGTCAACCTGCTGATGCTGTACTGGGCGCCGGGGGTGGAGGACATTCAGCAGTCGCCGCACCTGTTCAGCCTGAGCCTTGAGGACAACGAGCAGCTGGTGGGGCGCTTCCCGCAGATGGAGGGGCACACCGGCGAGGGGCTGGACGTGGGGCAGTACATCCACGACGACGGCATTGACACCACCGACAAGAGCGTGGTGGTGGACTGGTACTACAAGAAGGCGCAGCCCGGCGGACAGACGGTGCTGCACTACTGCAAGTACTGCAACGGCGTGGTGCTGTATGCCAGCGAGAACGACCCGCAGCTGGCACAGCGGGGCTTTTACGACCACGGGAAGTACCCCTTTGTGTTTGACCCGCTGTTCATGGAGGAGGATTCCCCGGCGGGGTTTGGGTACATCGACGTGATGAAGGACACCCAGACCGCCATTGACGAGATGAACCACGCCATGGACGAGAATGTGAAGCTGGCGGCAAAGCAGCGCTTTGTGCTGAGCGACACGGCGGGAGTGAACGAGAAAGAGCTGGCGGACTTTAGCAAGGACATCGTGCACGTTGTAGGGCGGCTGAACAGCGACAGCTTTATGCCGCTGCAGACGAACGTGTTGAGCGGCAACTGCATGAACTACCGGGATGCCCGGGTGAGCGAGCTGAAGGAAGTGAGCGGCAACCGGGACGTGAGCCAGGGCGGTACCACCAGCGGCCTGACCGCTGCCAGTGCCATTGCGGCGTTACAGGAGGCGGGCAGCAAGCTGAGCCGGGACATGCTGAAGAGCGCGTACCGGGCGTTTGCGAAGGAGTGCTACCTGATCATTGAGCTGATGCGACAGTTCTACGACGAGCAGCGGGTGTACCGCATTACCGGCGAGAGCGGCGGGGTGGAGTATGCCACCTTCAGCGCGCAGCAGCTGCGCGGAGTGCCCGGCGGCGTCGTGGGCGGGGTGCAGCTGGGCGACCACGAACCGGTGTTCGACATTGTGGACGGAAAGATGAACCTGCAGTATTTCGCTGCAACGGAGGCGACCGCTGCCAGCGGCAGAAACAGGGAGCCGAGGTTGGGGCCGTGGCCAGCAGGACACGAGTGCCGCCCAAGGCACGAAGTGGACGCTGGGAGCCACAACCCGTTTGGTGGCATGGATCTGCAGCTGTTTGCAGATGGTAGTGCTGCTGCCGGAGAGGGCGGCGCAGAGGCAGCCCCGGCGGTGCAGGAGCCTGCGCTGCGTCCGGCACAGGAGCGGCTGGCACGGCGCAGCGGTGCACTGCGGGGAAAGGCAAGCCCGGCGGAACAGCCCCCTCAGCTGAGCGGTCAGCCGGAGATGCAGCCGCAGGAAGGTGAGAAGCCGACCGAGGAGAAGCCGCAGGAGCAGAAGACGGAAAAAACCCCGGAGGAAAAGCGCAAGGCCTTTGGGGCGCTGGTGCGGGACGGCGGCGAGTACAGCGACATTTTCAACGAGGTGATGCAGCAGGCCATCATCAAGGCGGGCGAGGCGGTGCACGCGGACCCCAAGGCGGCTGCCCTGCGGCAGGCGCTGAGCGAGGCCTACGGCATCGATGGCGAGGATGTGGACGGACTGATCGAGGCCGTGAAGAACGGCAAGGTGAAGGACGAGGCCTACTACGAGGAGCTGGCGCAGCAGCGGGGCGTGAGTGTGAAGACGGCGCAGCAGGCAGACAAAGCGGCGGCGCGGGCAGAAGGATACGCGCCCAAGGACGGCACCGTGCTGAGCGTGAACGGCAAGGGCGGCGCGGTGCGCCTGAACGCTGCGGACGTAGGGGCGATGGCTGCGGACAGGGGAGACCTTGTGCAGCAGGTGGTGCTGGAGGGCCGCACCCTGACCGTGGTGTTTACGGACGGTACGCAGCAGGCCTACACTACACAGGACACCACAGAGCTTACGGCCATGACCGGGGTGCTGCGCACAGCAAACGGCGGCACGGGGCTTGACCGGGCGATAACAGCGGCAGACGTAGGTGCCGTGGAAAAGGGCAGCGGGGACTACCTGAAGGGCAACCGGGGCAACTACCGGCTGCGCATTGAGCAGCGGGGCGAGTGGAAGGGGCTGACCGTATGCGCCCACTGGCACACCCCCGGCGCAAGCGCGGCCACGCTGGTGGAAAACGGTGTGCTGACCGTTCCGGCGGCGGTAACGGCAGTGCCCGGTGTGGGCTGCATCACATTTGAGGGTACGGACGGCAGCTGCACTGTGACCAGCGCCGATGTGCGGTGCAAAGTATGCGCCAACAGCGGCACGGCAGAGGGCGCAATGCCCGCACCGGCTACCCCGGCGTGGGAAGCGCTGGTAGGGATGCTGGGAACCGGCGGCATTACCACTGCGGAAAAGCGGGCGGTGCTGACCGTGCTGCGCACGCTGGCGGCGGGCAATGATGCAGCGGCAGCGGCCTGTGACCGCTTAGAGGCGCTGTGGGGCGCAGACGACCCGGACAACAGGAACACTGACCGGCTGAGCCTTGCAGTGCTGGGCAGAATGATCCTTGGGAGGAGCTAAGATGGGGTACACAAAACAGAATTTTATTGACGGCCAGACCCTAACCGCTGCCAAGCTGAACCACATGGAAGCAGGCATTGCAGCAGCGTGGGACATGGCCGGAAGCGGCACGGGCGGCGGCGCAGTGACGGGTATTCCCGGTGCGGCGGGGGACGGAGAGACGGACGACACGGAAGCACTGACGGCGGCGCTGAGCCAGAGCAACTGCGTGGTGGACGGAGGAAACAAAAAGTATAAGTACTTTGAGATCATCGTCAACAACGTTGAAGATCTGGAAGTTCGGAACGTGATCTTTTGGAAGGGCGCGAACATGGTGCTGGAGGGGTGCAAAAACATTCGGTTCGTCAACTGCACATGGGAAGGCATCAACCCGAACGGTGTAAACAAAATATGGACCTGCGGCATCCGGCTGCGGGGACGCATGGAGAACGGCGAGAGCATTTGGTGCGAAAACATTTGGATCGAAGGATGCATATTCCAGAATGTCTGGTATAACCCGTATGTGAATAACGGCAGACCGCAGGATGTTTCGGACGCTGCGATTTTACCATAGCTTTTTTAAATTTCTATCCATGCCCTCTGCGAGGAGGGCGACGGTGTATATCATCTACACCGTCCGGGAAGTGCAGATTTCTATCCACGCCCTCCGCGAGGAGGGCGACCGCAACGCCAAGGGGCAGCAGACCGTTCACTTTATATTTCTATCCACGCCCTCCGCGAGGAGGGCGACGGTGCCACGGTTGCCGAAGCAACTGCAAAGTATGAAATTTCTATCCACGCCCTCCGCGAGGAGGGCGACGGTAAATTGTCACGCTGGTGCTCTCTGATTGAGATTTCTATCCACGCCCTCCGCGAGGAGGGCGACGCGTTTTCAGATGTAGTATATGACGAGTTTATTCCTATTTCTATCCACGCCCTCCGCGAGGAGGGCGACGTGGCGCAATACGTCAACAAAAAAGCCATAGGTACAATTTCTATCCACGCCCTCCGCGAGGAGGGCGACCGCCGAAAAGCAAAATCGGAAACACAAAAGGCATCCAATTTCTATCCACGCCCTCCGCGAGGAGGGCGACAAAGCTGCAAAAAGCTGGGAACAGTCGGCAAGCATTTCTATCCACGCCCTCCGCGAGGAGGGCGACGAAAAGGTTGGCAAAGCAGCCAAAGACACAGCAAGCATTTCTATCCACGCCCTCCGCGAGGAGGGCGACTCAGCCACCAGTTCTTATGTGACTTCTACTACACAATTTCTATCCACGCCCTCCGCGAGGAGGGCGACTTTCAGATGGACACGAAAAAACCGCAGTTGTGGGATTTCTATCCACGCCCTCCGCGAGGAGGGCGACAGTGTCTTGATAGGCGGTCCCGCGCATCTCTTTTTATTTCTATCCACGCCCTCCGCGAGGAGGGCGACCAGTGTCTTGATAGGCGGTCCCGCGCATCTCTTTTTATTTCTATCCACGCCCTCCGCGAGGAGGGCGACTATCCGGACTTGTCACGCCCCACGTGCCGGAAAGATTTCTATCCACGCCCTCCGCGAGGAGGGCGACAGCAAAAACAGAGAGAAAACACCCTGCTTTTGTCTCATTATACACCTCTCTGCACAAATTGCAAAGAGATGCTTGCAAAACAAACCGCAAAATCACACCGTTACTTGCGCAAACGGCTGGTATTCCGGTGCGAAGCGTCCCGGAAAACCATGTGTGCTGCCGATTCGCACTGGCCGGACATCAAAAGATCAGCACGCTGTCTTGGGCAAATTCTGGGTGCAGTCCAACGTGCTCGACCTTGGTCTGGTAGTTGTTGCCCAGCTGGTAGAACCGCAGACTGTCCAAGGCAGGGTCGATCAGGGCGGTCAGCTCTGCTTTGAGAACTGCGTACTGCGAAGCGTTCAGCAGGCATTCGAACACGGAATTCTGCACCCGCTGCCCATGATCTACGCACTTCTTGGCAACCTTGCGCAGCCGCTTGCGTCCGGCAGAGGTCTCGGTGTTTACGTCGTAGGTAATCAGTACCAGCATGATTACACCTCATTTCCAGAAAAACGGAGGGTAAACCTCTAAATCGCCCCGCAGGGTGCGCGCCAGCAGCAACGCCTGCACATAAGGCACAAGCCCCCAGCAGAGCTTTTCCTTCAAAAACGGGTGGGTGATGACTTCGCGCTTTTTCTGCTGCCATGCGTTCAGGAATGCACGGCGTCCCTCCTCGGTCAGCAGAACGGCACCGTTTTCCTGCTTTTCAAAGTGCTTTGCATTCAGCACTTTCTGGTTGATACAGGACAACACGAACCGGTCAGCCAGAACGGTGCGCAGCTCTTCCATCAGATCCAATGCAAGGCTGCGCCGCCCGGGACGGGTGCGGTGCAGAAAGCCCACATAAGGGTCCAGCCCGGCACCCTCCAGCGCGGCGGCGCAATCGCTGGCCAGCAGGGAATAGGCAAAGGACAGCAGCGCGTTCACATTATCCAGCGGCGGTCTGCGGCTGCGGCAGGTGAACACAAAAGCATCGTTCTGTTGTAAGATCAGCGCGTTGAACCGGTCGAAGTACCGCTGTGCAGCTTCGCCCTCCAGCCCACGCAGCTGCTCCAGATCCTCGCAGCCTTCCACCAGCGGTAGGGCAGCCGCCAGTTGTGCGCTGGTCTGTTTCAATTCGTCCACGGGCACCCGCTGCGGGTGGTCCCGGGTGGCGCGCTCCAGCACCCAGCGGGCATTGTAAACCTTGCCCAGAATAAAGCTGCGGGCATAACTGCAACTGAGCGCCTCGCTGGCGGCAACGGCGTACTGGGTCTGCCGCAGCAATACGTTGCCGCGTTCCTCGCCCACAGTGCGCGCTAAAAAGCGCCCGCGCGGGGTATAAAAGCTCAGGTCGATGCCCATGCGCCCGCATTTGCCCATCAGCGCAGGGCTGGCACCGGCGTAACTGAAGCAGAGGATGCTTTCCAGCGTGTGCAGCGGCACCCGCCCGACCTCAGCTTTTCCACGGCTGACCACAACGTTTTCGCCGTCCAGCGTGAGGTAAGCGTCCTCGCTGAGGACGAACAGGGAGTTCAGGAATTGCCGCATGGTGTCACCTCCGTGGCCGTCTCGTCCAGATAGCGCCGCAGATAAGCCTTGGCGTCTGCCTTCTGGCAGAGCATCGGCAGACAGAGCTCTTTCAGGGAACAGGCGTTGCAGTGCTTGCCAGGCTTTACCTTTGGAGTGTAGCCGCGGGCAAAATACTGGTTCATTTCGTCTGCCATCTGCCGGGTGGTGCTGCGCAGTTCGTCGGTAAAAGGTACGACCTCCCGCCGCTTCGTCTCGCAGTAATACAGCGCCCCTTCCGGGATATGGCACACCAGCATTTCCTCCAGCGCCATGGCCTGTGCGCATAATTGCAGCCGGTCAGCATCGGTTTCCTTTGCGTGACCGTGCTTGTACTCCACCGGGTAGGGCTGCCAGCGCCCGGGGGTGCTTTGCAGCGGGATGCCATCCGCACAAGCCCGGAACTCCACCACGTCACAGTTGCCGGACATCCGCAGCCGGTGGCTGGTCACCCGCATTCCCCGAGTGATCAGAAAATCGCCTCGGCGCTCGGTGCGGGTGTCATCGTGGCAGCGGGCATGGTTCAGCTGTCCTTCAGTGGTGCGCAGATTTTCTGCCCATTGCTGCTCCAGATGGATCAGTGCCCACTGGCGGCGGCAGAAGGCAAAATGCTGGATGCCGGACATTTGCAGGTAGTCATCCGGCGCGTCCATCAGTGGAACCTCTCGCAGTGTACACCCTCCGGTAGGGTGTCGGCCACCGTAACGGTGTAGTCCTGATAGCTGCGGGGCGCGACCACCTCGGCCTTGTGCGCCACGGTAACGGCATCGAACAGCTTATAGGCGGGCGCATTGCCCAGCTCGGAATCGTGCTTGAACACGATCAGCTCCCGCACGGCCATCTTGCCGCGTGCAGCACTGTGGTCGTTCTCGAACATATTCAGGATAGCCTGCCACAGCAGCTGCAAGTCCTCTTCCGAGAAGCCGGTGGTCTTGCGAGCAAGATTGGCAGAAACGTAACCCTCGGCACGGTACAGGCCATAGGGCACGATATGCTTGTTGCCCATTTCACTGTTCTTCTTTTCAGCATCTGCCTCGGTGGTAATGGCTACGCGGGTAATGGTCACCTCCTGCGGCACGATAGGGTCAACAGAGCGGGCAAAGCTCAGCTGCACCGGCCCGCGCACCTGGCCGCAGTTCAGCGCACCCTTGACAAAGGTGGTCATCACGGCACCGAAGGTGCGGATATCGTAGAAATGTTCGCACATATAATCCCGCAGCTTGCGGTCGATATCCGGGTCGCTTTTCTTGGCTTTTTTCAGGTCGTCCTTGGGGGTCAGACCGTTGTGCTCCAGCGCCTCGGCATCGCTGCGGTTCAGGGGGACGCCCTCCTTGACATAGATGCGGTAATTGTCGGCATCGGGGGCGTCCTCCTTCAGCGTCTCCACATAGTTGCGGATCTTGCGCTTCAGGCAGACATCGGTTACCAGACCGTAGCCGGTCTCGGGGTCGATGCGGGGCATATTACCGGCATCGGGGTCGCCGTTGGGATTGCCGTTCTCTACATCGAACAGAATGACGAAATCGTAGCGGTTCTTGATAGGTGCAGACATTTTTTATTCCTCCTCGTTCTTTTTGACGTAACGTTTCTGGGTCTGGTGATAGTAGCCGATGGTGAATTTACCCTGATCCGGCAGACTGAGCCGGGCAGGGAAACCGCTCTCCGGCAGCTGTGCCATCAGTTCGGTGATCTGCTTATCGTAGTGGGTGGCAAGACCGTCATTCAGCTTGCGCAGATGCTTCTGGCTCAGCCGCAGCAGGGTGGGGAAGGACATACCCGGCGTGGCGCAGGCGGCGTTGAAATACCGGTCCTTGATGGTAGTGTTGATGCCGGGGTTGGCAGCTTTTTGCACAGCCTCCAGCACAGAGAACAGCCGTCCCAGAAGATAGGGGACATTGGTGGTTTCATTCAGGCTCACAGTATAGACCTCCTTGTTCAGTTCGGTAGGGTAATTACGCAGGTAATACGCTTTGATCACGGCAGTCCGGCCGCGGGTCACATTCTGCTCGGCACGGATACGCAGGGTCACACCGTTCAATAGGGTGGCGGGGTAACGCCCGCCGGTCAGCACGGCGCGCAGCAGGTCGCCTGCCAGCTGCGGGGACGGCTTTGCGGGCTGCCCGGGCACGGTGCGGGTGGTCTCATTCACCACAGCCCAGATGGGCAGGGTGCGGAATTTTTCTTTTTCCGAGCAGTCGATCTCCATTTCCTCGGCGTGCTTTTGCAGGTTTTGCGCAAAGCTGCCGAAGGTGTCCCGCAAAAAGAACCGCACCGAAAGACGCGCTGCATTGGGTGCCAGACCCAATAGATAAAAGTGCTGGTCGGGCGAAAGCTCTTTTTCCAGAAAAGGCACTGTCTGCCCGGCAGACAGCCGTTTGAGCGCGGCCTGTACATCGCTTTCCTGAATGCCGGCTGCTTCATCTGCCCCAAACAGGAACATGCTCATGGCGTCCTGATAGACCGGCTCTGCGTTTTCTGCCCAGCACAAAATGGTGGTATCGCCAACATGTTTGCAGTGGTTGCGATCAGCAAGCAGGCGGTTCAGTGCAGTGGTATAGGCAAAGGCGGCGTACTTGCTGACAGGGGCATTATCGCCCTGCTCGTGACCGTAGGAGCAGAAGGCCGGTGCGTTGAAGGATACCAGTGCTGCGCCGGAGCTTTGCGCCCCGGGTACACCGCTGATATTGGGATGTGTGCGCTCGATAGGGGCATATTTTCCGGTAATCAGGCATTGCCCCATGTCCGAATCAGCAGAGCGGTCGTTGTAGTGCGTCTGCCAAGCGTTCTGAATGGCAGGGTCGTCGTTGACAAAGCTGTGACTGTGGTCGGCAGCTTCGTAGCCAAAGATCAGGTTGGCGTTGCCGGTGATCTCCTTCCACTGCTCAGCCAATAGGGGATGCGCGGCAGCCTGCGCCGGATCCCAGCTGTCAAAATAAGCAAGGAGCGCCCGGGCTGCGGGGCTGTCTACGCCGTCCAGAATGGTGTGATGCAATTTGGCACAGGCCTTGAAGCAATCCGCAGCGCGCTCCGGCTTGCCTTTTTCGTCTGCGCCCAGCAAATAGGTAGAGTTGTCGCACAAAAAGTTGGCGGCAATGCCGGAGGAACGCTTTTCATGCGCCGGTACGCGCATTGCACGCGGGGCAAGGACTGTCTTTTTGCCCACGGTCTTTTCGGTGAGAAGGGGAACGACCCTAAGCAGCTGCCCGGCCTCATTCAACCGCAGCTCATAGCTCACCTTAAAGCTGTCATCCCAGCCGGGGGCAGAAAGCTTGCCCTGCCGGACAAGCTGCTCGTAATAGGCAGTAAGTGCCTGTAAGATCATGTAAACACCTCCACATCCCGGCAGTCCAACACGCCGTTTTCCAGCTTTGCCCGGAAGAACTGGGAGCGAATATTTTCCGGGTCGGAGTAGTCCAGATCGTACAGCATAAAGCCCAGATCCTGCGTGAGCGGCAGTGCGGGGATGTCCTCGGCCCTGCCG
Organism: Faecalibacterium tardum; assembly: GCF_040096515.1. Lineage (NCBI taxonomy): Bacteria > Bacillati > Bacillota > Clostridia > Eubacteriales > Oscillospiraceae > Faecalibacterium > Faecalibacterium tardum. Next base: position 27,464 of record NZ_JBBMEO010000002.1, read on the forward strand.
TGCCATTCCCGGAAGTTTGCCGGAAACTCCCGGCAGCCAAAGCAGGGCTGGTGATAGCACTGCCCCTTGGCAAGCCGCCGCCGCAAGATATCCTGAAATTTGCCCGGGTTATCGCCGGGTGCGGCTTTTTCGGTCATGGTAAAATGGCATTCGATCACGTAGTGCACATCCTGCAGCACCAGTGCGGCACGCTGCTGGATGTTCTCTGCCGTGCACAGCATGGGCACCTCGCCGCCCTTGGCTGCACTGAGCACCGCCGAGGACAGCAGGGTAGCCTTGACCTCATTGCGCCGGATGCTGGCAAACTGCACCGGCTTGAGCAGGTAGATGCGGTCGATATGGTACTTCATGCCCGGGTGCCAGTAAATGGCCTCCACCAGCCCGCGTGCCGCCGAGGGCGTCATGATGTCATAGGATACACGCTCGGTTTTCATCTCGGGTCTTGAAAAACAGGCGTAGTCGCCCCAGACCTCGATCAGCATGGACATGAACACCACCTCCTTTCATTGTTTATTTGAATCTTCAGACAAAGAGAAAACCTGCCCACTAAGATCACCTCGTTTTAAAAATCTTCAATTATTGTGTAATGAATGTATAAACGCATCTTCTGAGAAGAGGATAACACAATTCGAAACATAATACAAGAGGAAACTTGCAATTTAATATTTTTTTTCGTATACTGTTCCTGTCATCCGGTGAGCGCACTGGGATGTGGATAGAAATAATTAGTGGGTCATGGATGTATGACGGGGAAACGGCAGAGCGACAGATGCTTTGCCGTTTCTTCATTTATCAAATACTATATTACAACAAATAAAATACAATAAAAAGGACTTCTAAGGATTATCTTTGCCTTATTTTTAGCTTTTGGTCAGAAAAACAGACCTTTTCCGGTCTCCACGTCCATGGAAAGCCCGGTCTTAGGGTCGTACAGGGTGCGGTCAGTCAGGATAGCGCTGCCGTTGGGCAGTGGTTCCAACGCTCCGGCAGATTCCAGTGCCTGAAACTGCTGGGCATAACAGGCTACGCTGTAAGCGCCCAGCTTGCGGTAAAGTGTGCGGCTCACAGTCCCGCTGCGCAACTGGTCGCAAAGGCCTTTTCCTTCGCCAACAGGCAGGTAAACGGTGCGGGTGGGGGCTTCGATCAGATGGAACTGTTCAGCCACCTGTGCAAATGGGAAAATGCAGCCCGAGATCCCTTTGCGCAGGGCGTCCAGAATGCTGCTTGTGTCCAGTGCGGCCTCACCCCGCGCAAAATACAGCTCCTTAAAATAAGCTCTGACCGCCTCCGGGCTGTCCAGCGCTGCGGCGCAGCCTGCTGCGTACTGCATGGCGTGTACGTTCTGGCGCAGCATCTGCGGTACGCCGCAGCCTTCCAGCGTAAAACGGTATACTAGGCTCTCTTCCACGCTGCGGTGTCCCTCCCGGTTGCAGCGTCCGGCAGTCTGCAAAAGGGAGTCCAGCCCGCACTGCTCCCGGTATGCGGCGGGGAAATCCACGTCCACACCTGCTTCGATCAGCGAGGTGGAAACCACCCGGCAGGGCAGGCTTTCCCGTAACCGCTGCCGAATCTCTGCCAGCTGGCGGCGGCGGTCTGCGGCACACAATAGCGTGGTCAGGCAGTAACTGCCCTCGGCAGGCAAGGCGGCGTACACTTCCTGCGCCGTTTTGCGCCGGTTCACTACGCACAGCACCTGCGGCAGTGCGCAGAGCTGCGAAGTCAGCGCTTCCAGTGTAAGCTCTCCGGCATCGCAAAGGGTGGTGCGGCGCAGGGTGGTGTATAAGGTGGCAGTGTCCGGCACGATTTCCTGCAAGGGCAGTTCCGGCGCAAACTGCCGGAAATAGGGCTCTAATGCGGGCTGGGTGGCGGTGCATAACACGGCGGTGGCGTGGTAATGCCGCACAAGCTGTGCAATAGCACTGACGCAGGGCAGCAGATAACTGGTGGGCAGGGTCTGCGCTTCGTCAAAGATGACCACACTGTTCGCAATGTTGTGCAGCTTACGGCAGCGGCTGCTGCGGTTGGCGTACAGCGATTCAAAAAACTGCACCGCAGTGGTTACCACAACAGGTGCATCCCAGTTTTCGCTGGCCAGCAGCTGGCGGTACTGCGCCGGGGTCAGCTTTTCCTGTTCGAGGCTTTTATAGTCTGCGCAGGAGTAATCCGCCAGAACGTTTTCTGCGCCCAGAAGGTCTGCAAAAACAGCGGCAGTTTGGTCGATGATGGACATATACGGAATCACATAGATCACCCGCTTCATGCCCTGCGCAGCGGCCTGTTCCAGCGCAAAGGCAAGGGAGGCAAAGGTCTTGCCGCCGCCGGTGGGCACGGTGAGGGTATACAGCCCCGGTGCGCCGTGGGCACCTTTTTCCATGCAAGCCCGCAGCACGGCATTGCGCTGGCTGCTTACCGGCAAGGTGCTCTGTGCCGCAAGATAGCCAGCCGCCTTGGTACGCACCTTTTCCAGAAGAGAAGAAAGCGCGGTGCTGTTGCCCCGGGGCGCGGCCTGCCCGTTCATAAAAGTTTCGGTGTCGATAAAATCCGCATCCACAAGACAGGAGTAGAGCATCCGGGTAAAGAATGCAAAATCCAGTGGGTCGCGGTTTGCCCAGTCCGGCGGGGCGCTCTGGGGCAGGGTGACCTCGCGCCAGCCATCGTAAGGCTCCACCGGTTTTTTCAGCCGCCCGAACAGGGTGCCGTCGGCAGAATCGGCTGCCCTTTTATTGCCGCCATCCGGCAGACCGGTGTGGTGCCCGGCTACGGCAAAGGCGGCCTGAACGTGGGGCGCACAGCCCTTCATGGCTTCCTGTGCACCGGCGGTCGAGTGGTCGGTTGTAGCACCGCCCGCCAGCCGCTGCTGAAAGGCGGTGCTGTATTTGCCGATATCATGCAGCCACGCGGCGTATTCGGCCTCTTCTTTTGCACCAAAGGGTGCGGCAAAAGCTCCGGCAAGGCGCGCTGTGCCGGAAAGATGTTCGTAGACGGTCTGGGTGCGGGTGCCGTCCTCGGAAATATGTGCAAGTGCTTTTTCCATGTTGAAGCCTCCGTTTCTGGGTCAACGATACAACGACAGGGAATGCCTGTCAAGAATTGGCAGAAAGTTCGGCGGCCTGCACAGCCCGGGCGGCGTTTATCCGGCAGAACGCCCATAAAAAAGCCGCCGCACCCTGCTCGGAAACTCCGGCGGCAGAACGCGGCGGCATACTGTTACAAAAAACTTACTCAGAGATCTTCTGGCCAATCCAGATGCAGATGCAGGCACCGATTACCGAGATGGCAAAGGAAGAAAAGCTGCCGGAAGCGTGGATGCCCAGCAGGCCGAACAAAAACTCGCCCACAAAGCTGCCCAGCACACCCATCAGAATGTTACGGCCAAGGGAAGTTTCCGTGCCCATAAAGCGCCCGGCCAGATATCCGGCCAATGCGCCCACCAGCACGCCCACAAAAAGGGAAGCCAGCACACCTACCAGCGTCAGCAGGCCGGTCAGGCAGCCCACCAGTACGCACAGCAGGGCAACAATGAGCAAAATCGTTAAAGTGATCATAGTTTATACCTCCTTAAAAATTATGGCTCTGCCTGCTGTCCGGCGGCTTCGCGGGCAGTGCGGCAGATGTCCTTCAAACAGCATTTTTCGCATTCCGGCTTGCGGGCGTTGCACACCGCACGGCCGTGCATCACAAAGCGGTGGCAAAGGTCGCTGCCTTCCTCCGGCGGGATAATCTTCCATAGCGCCATCTCCACCTTTTGCGGCTCCTTGATGCCGTCCACAAGGCCGATCTTATTGCACAGCCGGATGCAGTGGGTGTCGGTAACGATGGCGGGCTTGCCGAATACATCCCCCATGATGAGGTTTGCGCTCTTACGCCCTACGCCGGGCAGGGCAAGCAATTCGTCAAAGGTGTCGGGTACCCGGCAGTCGTACTTGTCCCGCAGCATCCGCATACAAGCCGAGATATCCCGCGCCTTGGAGTGTCCCAGTCCGCAGGGTTTGACAATGGCTTCAATGTCCTCCGGCTCGGCGGCAGCCAGTGCCGCTACGCTTGGGTATTTTGCAAACAACTCCTCCACCACAATGTTCACCCGGGCATCCGTGCACTGGGCGGCCAGCCGCACGCTGACCAGCAGCTGCCATGCGTGGTCGTAGTCCAAGGTGCAACCAGCATCCGGGTATTCGGCCTTGAGACGCCGGATGACCTCCAGCGCCAGCGCTTTTTTTGCAGTAAGATCCTCCGGGGCTTTTTTTCGTACCGGCATGGGACAAACCTCCTTTAAAAGGGAATACCTGAATCATACCATGTTTGACAGGATTTGTAAATGTTTGCAGGGCATTATCTGAGAATGATTTTCAGAAAAGCCCTTGTCCTCCTTTTCTAAATGCGCTATACTATATAAAAAGTGCCTTGCGGGCAGGAAAGGAGAAACCACCATGAATGAACCACTTGCGCAGCGCCTGCGTCCCAAAACGCTGGCAGATGTGTGCGGGCAGCAGCATCTGCTGGCTCCGGGGCGGGTGTTCCGCCGCACCATCGAGAGCGGACGCATCCCCAACATGATCTTTTACGGCCCCTCCGGCACCGGAAAGACCACGGTGGCACGCATCATTGCCGAGAACAGCGGCATGACCCTGCACAAGCTCAACGGCACCTCCTGCGGCACTGGAGATATCAAGGCGGTGCTCAAGGATATCGGCACGCTGGCAGCGGCGGGCGGCATTCTGCTGTATCTGGACGAGATCCAGTACCTGAACAAAAAGCAGCAGCAGAGCCTTTTGGAATGTATCGAGGACGGCAGCGTCACCCTGATCGCCTCCACCACCGAGAACCCCTATTTCTACATCTATAACGCGCTGCTTTCCCGCTGCACGGTGTTTGAGTTCAAGCCCCTTGCCGCATCGGACGTTGAGCGCGGGGTGCGCAACGCCGTGCAGCGCCTTTCCGAAGGGGAGCAGGTGCCGGTGTGCATGGACGAGGACGCCTGCGCCTATCTGGCCGAAAGCGCCGGGGGCGATCTGCGCAAGGCACTGGGCTGTCTGGACTTTGCGGTCACGGCTGCGCCGGTGGAAAACGGAGAAAAACGCATTACCTTAGATATGATCCGGCAGGTCACCCGCCGCACCGCCATGCGCTACGACCGGGAGGGCGACGACCACTACGACATCGTGTCTGCCTATCAGAAGTCCATGCGCGGCTCCGACCCGGACGCGGCGCTGCACTATCTGGCACGCCTACTGGAAGCGGGCGACCTGCCCTCTGCCTGCCGCCGCCTGATGGTGTGTGCCTGCGAGGATGTGGGGCTTGCCTATCCGCAGATCATCCCCATCGTCAAGGCGGCGGTGGATGCCGCCAACATGGTGGGTCTGCCGGAGGCGCGTCTGCCGCTTGCGGACGCAGTCATTCTGGTGGCCACCAGCCCTAAATCCAACAGCGCCCACGATGCCATCAACGCAGCCATTGCGGATGTGCAGGCCGGGCGCACCGGACCCATCCCGCGTCAGCTGCAAAACAAGCACTTTGACGGTGAGGATGCACTGGTAAAGGGGCAGAACTACAAATATGCCCACAGCTACGCCAACCACTGGGTACAGCAGCAGTATCTGCCGGATGTGCTGAAGGATACCAAGTACTACACCTTTGGCGACAACAAGACCGAACAGGCCGCCCGGGCGTACTGGGCAAAGATCAAAGGGGAAGAAAACGTCTGAACCGTGTGAAAAAGGAGGATGGATATGCGTTATTCAAAACAGCGGGAGCTTGTCATGCAGACGGTGCAGCAGCTGTGCGACCACCCGACTGCGGAGGAAATCTACGATAAAGCCGCGCAGGAGTGCCCGAATCTGAGCCTTGGCACCGTATACCGCAACCTGAACAGTCTGGTGGAGGCCGGGCGGGTGCGCCGGGTGTCCATTCCCGGCAAGGCGGACCGCTTTGACCACACCCTGCCGTGGCACAGCCACCTGTACTGCACCGTCTGCGGCGGCGTCACCGATGCAGAGGTAGACGGAAAACAGGTGATGGAGCTGGTCAAAAACCAGAAGGGCAGGGTGCAGGACTGCGCCGTGGTGCTGCTGGGCGTGTGCGAAGAGTGCTGCCGCAGGCAGGATGCAGAGGCCGCAGTGGCTAAACAGGCATAAAATTTGCGTGTTTCCTCTTGCCCGCAGCGGCCAAACAGGGTATACTAAAGAGTGTCTTTTATAGAATGGCAGAAAATAGAGTTTCGCCGCACGGGGCTACCCTGCCCGGCGGAGAAGGATGGTTTGCTTGGAATACATTAACTTTGAACATAATACCGTTGCCGCCGAGCTGGTGCGGCAGACCTACGACACCCCGCCGCTGGCCTTTGTGCACAGCTACGGCTGTCAGCAGAACGTCAACGACGGCGAGCGCATTAAGGGCGTGCTGGTAGATATCGGCTACGGCCTGTGCGATAAGCCGGAGGATGCCGACCTGATTTTGTTCAACACCTGCGCTGTGCGTGAGCACGCCGAGCAGCGGGTGTTCGGCAATGTGGGCGCGCTGAAGGGCCTTAAGGAAAAAAAGCCCGGCCTCATCATCGGCCTGTGCGGCTGCATGGCCAACCAGAAGCATGTTGTGGAAAAGCTGCGCAAGAGCTACCCCTATGTGGATCTGGTGTTCGGCGTGGACGGCATCGACACCCTGCCGCAGCTGATTGCCCAGAAGCTGCAAAAGCATAAGCGGGTGCTGCTGGACCCCGCACAGCGTCCGGTCATCGTGGAGAACATCCCCATCCGGCGCGAGAGCGAGTTCCGCGCATGGTTGCCCATCATGTACGGCTGCGATAACTTCTGCACCTACTGCATCGTGCCCTACGTCCGCGGCCGCGAGAAGAGCCGCAAACCCGGCGATATCCTTGCCGAGTTCCGCAGCCTTGTGGAGGCGGGCTATAAGGAGATCACCCTGCTGGGTCAGAACGTGAACAGCTACGGTAAGGGGCTGGAGGAGCAGATTGATTTCTCCGACCTGCTCAACCTGCTGTGCACCGTGCCTGGCGATTACCACATCCGCTTTATGACCAGCCACCCCAAGGACGCCAGCCATAAGCTCATTGATACCATTGCCGCCCAGCCGAAGCTGTGCAAGCACCTGCATCTGCCGGTGCAGTGTGGTTCCGACCGGCTTTTGCAGCAGATGAACCGCCACTACACGGTGGAACAGTATCTGGAGCTCATCGACTACGCCCGCAAGACCGTGCCCGGCATCACCTTCTCCAGCGATATCATCGTGGGCTTCCCCGGCGAGACCGAGGAGGACTTTGTAAAAACGCTGGAACTGGTACGCAAAGTGGGTTATATGCAGCTGTTCACCTTTATCTACTCCAAGCGCACCGGCACTAAGGCTGCCGAAATGCCGGACCCCACCCCCCGCAAGGAAAAGACCGACCGCATGACCCGCCTGCTGGCAACGCAGGACGAGATCGCCATGGCACTGGTCAAGGCGCAGGTAGGGCAGACCGTCCGGGTGCTGGTGGAGGGCTTCGGCCGCAATGAGGGTACCCTTTCCGGCCGGCTCGATAACAATCTGACCGTGGAGTTTGCCGCCGACCCGGCACTGCTGGGCAGCTACGCGACTGTACATCTTACCGGCGCCCGCGCCACCGTGCTGCTGGGTGAAGTGGAAGCATAAAAACGTGATTCCGGGGCAAACTGCCCCAGAAAGAATAAAAAACAACAAGGAGAACCCAATCATGGATTGCATTGATCTTTTCAAGCGTGCCGCTATGGCACTGCAGACCGACCCCCGCTACGTCATTCTGGATCAGGCCCGCAAGGCAAACGACAAAGATGAGGAGCTGCAGAACCTGATCGGCGAGTTCAATCTGGCCCGCATGGATCTGAACAACGAGATCGGCAAGAACGAGCGCGACGACGCCCGCATCGCTGAGCTGAACGAGAAGGTGAACAGCCTCTACGGCCAGATCATGGGCAACGAGGGCATGGTGGCATACAACGAGGCCAAGCGCGAGTGCGAGAATCTGGTCAACTATATCGACGCCATCATCAACACCGCCATGAACGGCGGCGACCCCATGACCGTGCAGGAGCCTTCTGCCTCCTGCACCGGCAGCTGCTCCACCTGCGGCGGCTGCCACTAAGCAGAGTTTTCATCGGAACGCGGCTGTGCAACACAGACCGCGTTTTGTTTGCACCGGCGGTTACAGCCCACAAACCGGCTGACGGAACCATACAAGGGAAAGAGGAAAAACCATGGCAGAGCTTTCGCCCATGATGCAGCAGTATCTTGAGATCAAAAACCAACATAAGGACGAAATTCTTTTTTACCGCATCGGCGATTTTTACGAAATGTTCTTCGACGATGCCGTCACGGCGTCCCGGGAGCTGGATCTTACCCTTACCGGCAAGCAGTGCGGCCTTGCGGAGCGCGCCCCCATGTGCGGCGTGCCCTTCCACAGCTACGAGGGCTATGTGGCGCGTCTGATCGCCAAGGGGTATAAGGTGGCCATCTGCGAGCAGGTGGAGGACCCCGCCAAGGCGAAAGGCCTTGTTAAGCGGGACATCATCCGGGTGGTCACCCCCGGTACGGTCATCGAGAGCAGCATGCTGCAGGACGACCGCAACAACTACATTGCCAGCCTGTACCTCAAGGGTAAAAAGGCCGGCCTGTGCTTTGCAGATGTTTCCACCGGTACGGCGCATATCACCGAGCTGACGGCGGATAAGATCGCCCCGGCGGTCATTACCGAGCTGTGCCGCTACCATCCCAGCGAGGTGCTGCTGAACCCCGGCCTGCTGGACTGCCGCGAGGTGACCGCCTACATCAAAAAGAACATGAGCTGCTCGGTGGAGCTGGTCGAGGACGAGCGCTATGCGCCGGGGCTGGTGGCGTCTGCGCTGGAGGAGCAGTTTGGCCGCGACTGGCCGCAGACCACCGGCATAGCCGCCGAGGGCCTTGTGCGCTTTTCCATGGCCGCGCTGCTGGAATACCTGCACGATACTCAGATCAAGGGTGTGGAGCGGTTAAAGACCGTCATTACTTACAACGAAGCTCAGTTCATGCGGCTTTCGCCGGTCACCCGGGCAAACCTTGAATTGACCGAGACCCTGCGCGGCCGCGAAAAGCGCGGCACCCTGCTGTGGGTGCTGGATAAGACCAGCACCGCCATGGGCAAACGTATGCTGCGCAGCTGGATTGAGCAGCCGCTCATTTCCAGCCAGCTTATCAACCACCGCCTGAACGCAGTGGAGGCGCTGGTGCGTCAGACCATGGTGCGCGGCGACCTGACCGAAGAACTGCACTACATCGCGGATCTGGAGCGCCTGATGACCCGCACGGTGTACGGCTCTGCCACACCTAAGGAAATCTACACCCTTGCCCAGACCTGCGACCGTCTGCCCGGTCTGCGCAAGCAGGCTGAGGGCTGCAACTGCCCGGAACTCTCCGAGCTTGCTGCCTGCATCGACCCGCTGGAGGACATCAAGGCGCGCATTTATGCCGCAGTAGACCCGGACGCGCCCTCCACCCTCAAGGATGGCGGTGTTATCGCCAAGGGTTACCATGCTGAGGTGGACGAGCTGCGCTCCATCCGCGATAACACCAAGGGCGTGCTGGCGCAGCTGGAAGCCCGCTTGCGGCAGGAGACCGGCATTCCAAAGCTGAAAATCGGCTATAACCATGTGTTTGGCTACTTCATCGAGGTGAGCAACTCCTACAAGAACCTTGTGCCGGAGACCTACATCCGCAAGCAGACCCTTACCTCCGGCGAGCGTTACATCACACAGGAGCTGAAGGAGCTGGAAAGCAAGATCCTTGGCGCACACGAGCGGCTCATCTCGCTGGAACGCCGCCTGTTTGACGAACTGCTGGAAAGCATCGGTGCACAACTGGATCATATCCAGCGCACCGCCAATGCCATTGCCCAGCTGGATGTACTGGCTGCGCTGGCGCAGGTCGCTGCGGAAAACAACTACTGCCGCCCCGTGGTGGACGACAGCGATGTGCTGACCATCACCGAGGGACGTCACCCCGTTGTGGAGCAGGTGCTCAAGGGCAGTATGTTTGTGCCAAACGATACCACCCTCAACTGCACCACCGACCGCTGCCTCATCATCACCGGCCCCAACATGGCGGGTAAATCCACCTATATGCGTCAGAATGCCCTCATTGCGCTGATGGCACAGATCGGCTCCTTTGTGCCGGCTGCCAGCTGCCATGTGGGCGTGGTGGACGCCATCTTCACCCGCATCGGCGCATCGGATGACCTTGCTGCAGGCCAGTCCACCTTTATGGTGGAGATGACCGAGGTAGCCGAAATTCTGAAAAACGCCACCGCCAAAAGCCTTGTGGTGCTGGACGAGATCGGTCGTGGCACCTCCACCTTTGACGGCATGAGCATCGCCCGCGCCGTGGTGGAGCATATCGCCGACCCCGCCAAGGGGCTGGGCTGCAAGACCCTGTTCGCCACCCACTACCACGAGCTGACCGAGCTGGAAGGCACCGTAGAGGGCGTAAAAAATTACAACATCGCGGTCAAAAAACGCGGTGAGGACATCACCTTTCTACGGCGCATCGTGCGCGGCCCCGCCGACGACAGCTACGGCATCGAGGTGGCAAAGCTGGCCGGTCTGCCCGGCAGCGTGACCCGCCGTGCCCACGAGGTACTGCGTACGCTGGAAGCCTCTGCGCCCAAAAACAAGGTGGAGCAGATGGACTTTGACGCCTTGCAGGAGTACAATTCCCCGGCAGTGCCCAGCGAAATGATGGAAAAGCTGGAAGCTGTGGATGTGGAAACGCTTACTCCCATTGAAGCACTGAACTTTTTGTACGAGCTGAAAAAGACCCTCAAGGGCAGCCTGAACGGCTGACCGCAAAAATTAACCACAGGGGAGGGAAAAGACCATGGCAGTCATCCATGTTCTGGATAAGCATACCGCGGAGCTGATCGCCGCCGGTGAGGTGGTGGAGCGCCCCGCATCGGTGGTCAAGGAGCTTTTGGAAAACTCCATCGATGCCGGTGCAACGCAGGTCACCGTAAGCATCGAGTCCGGCGGCGTAAAGCTGATCGAGATCAGCGATAACGGCACCGGCATTGATGCCGAGTATATCCCGACAGCCTTCATCCGCCACGCCACCAGCAAAATTGAAAAGCCGGATGACCTGAACAGCATCCATACACTGGGCTTCCGCGGCGAGGCACTGGCCTCTATTGCCAGCGTGGCGCGGGTAGAGCTGCTCACCCGCACCGAGGTGGACGAGTTTGCCACCTGCTACCGCATCGCCGGCGGCGAGGAGCAGGGCAGGGAGCCTGCAGCCCGTGCTGTGGGCACCACCATCCGGGTACAGGATTTGTTCTACAACACCCCCGCCCGCATGAAGTTCCTCAAAAAGGACTCCAGCGAGGGCACCTTTGTGGCAGATAACGTGGGTCATGTGGCGCTCAGCCACCCGGAGGTCAGTGTCAAGTTCATCCGGGAGGGCAAGCTGCAATACGTCACCCCCGGCGATGGCCAGCTGCGCAGCGCCGCCTACGCGGTGCTGGGGCGGGAGTTCAGTCGCGACCTCATCGAGGTGCGCTCTGAGGAAGGACTGTACCGGGTCACGGGTCTGATCACTCCGCCCAAGAGCTGCCGCGCCAGCCGCAGTATGCAGCATTTCTACATCAATGGCCGCTATGTGCGCAACCGTACCATCATGGCGGGCATGGAAATGGCCTTTAAAGGCACGACCATGCAGGGCAAGTTCCCGGGCGGCATCTTGCTGCTGGAAATGCCCACTGACCTTGTGGATGTCAATGTCCACCCTGCAAAGATCGAGGCTCGCTTTGCCCGGGAAAATGACGTGTTCGACGTTGTTTACCATGCGGTCAAGCTGGCGCTGGCACAGCCCGGCACCGGGGAACGCCGCTTCACCTTTGAAGCAGACGAAAAAGAGAAAACTGAAAAAGAAAACGATATTCAGAGCGAAAATACTGTAAAGAATAATAGCTTTACAGGGCTTTCCGCCGTCATTCCGGGTCAAGCGGCCCCCGGCACACTGCCTGCGCAGCATTGGCAGGCATCCGCGCCGCAGCGCTCCGCCGATGCACCGGTGAAAACCCCTGCTTTTACGGCAGATAACCCGCCGGTACAGCCCGCACAGCCTGCCCGCGCGGCGGCTGCCGTGCCCTCGTGGCGGCAGTCTGCCCCCGCTGAGGACATTCTGGATCCGGTGGTCACCCTCCACAGCCCGGAAAAATTGGATGCAACCGAAGTCCAGCCCGCACCGCAGCCCTTCCGGGCAGCCGCTGCTGAGGCACAGCTGGATGTGCACCCGGAGACGGACACCGCAGCCGACCCGCCGCTGGATCACATGGCGGCATGGAACACCATGCCCGCCGCCCCGGAGATCGAAGCCGCAACGGCGCCCTATCAGCCGGAGGAGTCCGCGCAGCCGGAACAGCTGGGCTTTGATGTGCCGCAGGGGGAAGAACCGCTGCGCTATGTGGGCGAAGTATTCCGTACCTATATTCTTGCCGAGCGGGGAGACGAGCTGTGTCTGATCGATAAGCACGCTGCCCACGAGCGTCAGCTGTACGAAAAGCTTGCCGCCAACTACGGCAATGTGCCCAGCCAGCTGCTGCTGCAGCCCGCCGCCATCGACCTTTCCGCAGAGGAAAAGCAGGCGCTGCTGGAAAATCAGCCCCTGCTGGAAAACGCCGGGCTGGACGTGGCGGACTTTGGCGGCAGCACCGTGCTGCTGCGCGCCGTGCCTGCGGACGTAGAGCCACAAAACGCCGAGGATCTATTGGTGGAGATCGCCGACCGCCTGCTCAAGGGCAGCCGGGACGCGCTGAACGAGCACACCGAGTGGGTGCTGCACTCCATCTCCTGCCGCGCCGCCATCAAGGCAGGGGACAAGTCCTCTCCGCAGGAGCTGATGGCACTGGCCGAGAAGATCCTCTCCGGCGAGGTGCCGCCCTTCTGCCCCCATGGCCGTCCCTGCGTGCTCAAGCTTACCCGAAAGGAGTTGGAAAAGCAGTTTGGACGCATCGTATAATGCAAAACCTGCCGTGGTGGCTGTGGTAGGCCCCACCGCCACCGGCAAGACCGCGCTGGGCGTTGCGCTGGCGCAGCAGTTTTCCGGCGAGGTCATCAGCGCCGACTCCATGCAGATCTACAAAGGTCTGGATGTGGGCACCGCCAAGGTCACCCCGCAGGAGACCTGCGGCATTCCGCACCACGGCGTGGATATCCTCACCCCGGAAAAGACCTTCAGCGTGGCAGATTTTACCGCGCTGGCAGGGGAGTATATTCAGGATATCACCGGCCGGGGGCATCTGCCGCTGCTGGTAGGCGGTACCGGCCTATATGTGCAGAGCCTTTTGTACGGCGTGCGTTTTACCGCCGAAAAAGCCCCGGACGGCCTGCGCGAGCAGCTGACCGCAGAGCTGGAAGCCATCGGCCCGGAGGCCATGTACGCAAAACTGCAAGCCGTGGACCCCGAGGCTGCCGCTGCCATCCACCCCAATAATAAGGTACGGGTGCTGCGGGCGCTGGAGCACTACCGCGCCACCGGCAAGCGTCTCAGCGAACAAAAGGCCGATTCGCTGCCGCCGGAGCGCCCCTACCGCAGCCTTGTGCTGGGACTGGACTTCCCGGAGCGTGCAGCGCTGTACCGCCGCATCGACCTGCGAGTGGATAAAATGCTGGAGGCCGGGCTTTTAGCTGAAGCGGAATACGTCTGGCGCAACCGCGAAGCCTTTCGCACCGCCGCACAGGCCATCGGCTATAAAGAATTTTTCCCGTATTTTGAACAGACCGCCGCGCTGGATGCCTGTACTGAAAAACTCAAACAGGCCTCCCGCAACTACGCCAAGCGCCAGCTGACATGGTTCCGCCACATGGACGGGGTCACATGGCTGGACGCCGGAGCGGCAGACGTGCGGCAGACTGCCCTGCGTCTGACCCAAGACTTTTTATCGAAAGGATGATCCTTATGCCGGAAACTCCTCAGGAACCGCGCCACAAGCTCTCTGCGCTTACCACGCTGGCGGTCGTGCTGGCCACCTTTTTGCTGGCGGCGGCAGCGTATGTCTGCTGGCAGGCGGCGCACATCCTTTTCCCCCAGAACGTCTACGAAACGGCGCTGCCTATCACCATCTCCGATACCATTGAAGCGGACGGCGTGCTGCTGTTTGACGAAACCTGCATTTCCGGCAGTGGCAATCTGGGCTACCTTGTCTTGGACGGCGAGCGGGTGTCGGCAGGCACTGCCGTTGCAGAGCTGTACACCGATGCCAATCAGGCAGTGTTGCGCCAGCAGCTGACCCAGCTCACCAGCCAGATCGACCTGTTGCAGCGCTCCCAGAACACCGCAGCCACCCAGCTGGACGGCTTGCTCAAAGAGCGCTCCGGCGCACTGTACGATCTGCTGGATGCGCTGGACACCGACCGCTACAGCGATGTGGACAGCAGCGCCGATGCTTACCTGCTGGCGCAGAACAAGCTGTGGATCACCACCGGCGATACCGCCGGCTTTGCGGATCAGATCGCGCTGCTTGCCCAGCAGGCACAGACCGTGCAGGGCCAGCTGGGCAACCCCACTCAGATCACCGCCCCCACCACCGGCTACTTTGTCCGGGCCGCCAGCAGCGGACGGCTGAATGCCGGTGCTGCGGACATTCTGGCACAGAGCCCGGAGCAGCTCAAGGCTTATCTGGACTCCGACCCCGAGATGCCGCTGGACGGCTGTGTAGGCAAGCTGGTAGCCGGGTTCAGCTGGCAGTACGCCGGGGTGTGCTCCGCAAGGCAGGCCGAAAAGCTGCTGGGCTCGGACGGTAAGCCCCTGCGCACGGCAGTGGAGATCAGCTTTCCCGGCCAGAGCGATGCCGCTCTGCGCGCCACCGTCACCGAGGTGACCATTGACGCAGAAAAGGATATTGCCCGCTTTGTGCTGCGCTGCAACTCCATCAACGGCGATGTGCTGTGCCTCAACCACGCCCGCGCCCGTATCAGCACCAGCGAGAGCACCGGTCTGCGGGTGCCTGCCGCAGCAGTGCACTACCTGAAAGAGGACGGCACCGAGGCCGAAACGCAGGGCGAAAACTACATCCCCGGCGTGTATGTCAAGTACGGCAACATCGCCCGCTTCTGCAAGATCGACCCCGTGGATGCCGACCATCCGCTGGTCACGGAAGGGGATTACATCCTTGTTTTGCCCAAGGGAACGGACGGTTCCGTCAGTCAGGTAAGGCTTTATGACGAAATAATCGTCTCGGGACAAAATTTATATGACGGAAAACTTTTGTAGTTATTGACATCTGCTGAAAAAAATCAGATAATAGTAAAAGCTATTTGCATTCTTTTTGCAAAGAACGCCAGGCAGCCGGGCGCTGCCCGAATGAAAGGAGCAGATAATTATGTCTTTGCTGGATAGCATTAAAAAGGGTCTGATGGGCGAAGGGGACGAGTACGAGGATCAGTACATCGATGACGGCCCCCAGATGGTGAACAACAACAACAGCGGCGTTGGCATCGGGATGGATGAAGAGACCGAAGAGCCTGCCGAGGGCACCAGCAAAAAGAACAAGGTGGTCAACATCCATGCTACCACCCAGCTCAAGGTGGTTCTGGTTAAGCCCGAGCGGTTCGAGGATGCCAGTACCATTGCCGACCATCTGAACAACAAGCGTACCGTGGTGCTGAATCTGGAGTCCACCAACAAGGAGGTCTCCCGCCGTCTGGTAGACTTTTTGTCCGGCGTGGCCTATGCCAACAACGGCCAGATCAAGCGCGTAGCCAACAGCACCTTTATCATTACCCCGTACAACGTGGATATCATGGGCGATCTGCTGGACGAGCTGGAGAACAATGGCGCATTCTATTGATCCGGCAGCCGGTGCGGTGCGCGGCTTTGTGCCCGCCCGCAATGATGAGGAACGCTACCTTATGCGGCATATCGAGGATCTTGCCGACGCGGCTTTTTCCCGCGGCATAGTCCGGTACTCTGCGTTCCTCAGCGACCGCGAGCAGGATCTTGCCCGGGCGGCACTGGGACGTGCCGGTGTGCGGGACGGCTGGCGTTTTGACGGCGGCTGGCCCGAGGCTGAGCGCCGGGTGCTCTGTCTGGAGCCAGAGTACAGCTACGGCGAGTGTCCGGTGCGCTGCGTACAGCTGCAATGCCGGGCACTGCCCGGTGCGGCGCTTCCGGCGCACAAGGACTATCTGGGCAGCCTGATGGGGCTTGCCCTCAAGCGCGAGGCGCTGGGGGATATCCTGCTGCCTGCCGATGCGCCGGGCACAGCCTATGTGTTCGCGCTGGAACCGGCGGCAAAGCTCATCTGCCGGGAGCTGTGTCAGGCGGGACGCACCGAGGTGTCCACCCGCCTGCTGGAACCGGACGAGATCCCGGCTTTCCCGGCACCGGAGCGGCAGCTGCTCACCGCTACTGTGTCCTCCCTGCGGCTGGACGCGGTGCTTTCTGCTATGCTGCACATCAGCCGCGGTACCGCTGCGGAGCTGATCGAGGCGGGCAGGGTAGAGATCAACCATCTGCCGGTAGAAAAGCCCCATGCCACCGTATACGAGCAGGATGTGTTCACTGTGCGCGGCAAGGGTCGCTTCCGGCTGACTGCATTGCCCGGGAAAAGTAAAAAAGATCGTTCGATCATTGAGTTCTTTCAATATTAAAAGCTATGGGAGGAAATGACTATGCTGACTCCGCAGGATGTCCGCTCTGTACAATTTGAAAAAACCCTCCGCGGCTACCGTACAGAGGACGTGGATCGTTTTCTGGACAAGGTCGAGGAGCAGCTGCAGCAGAACGATGCGCAGGCAGAGCAGCTGCGCAAGCAGATCGCTGATCTGACCGCAGAGAACCAGAAGCTCAAGGGCGAGCTGCAAAGCTTTGAGGCTGACGGCGATATGCTCAAGAGCGCACTGATCAACGCCCAGCGCATGGGCGAAAACGTGATCCGCGAAGCAAACCAGAAGGCCGAGGAGATCATCCACCGTGCAAACCTGCGGGGCGATGATATCATCCGCGACGCCAACGAGCTGCTGCAAAAGGCAAGCGACCGCGCAGACGAGATCGAGAACGAGGCCAACGAGAAGCGTCTGGCTGAGGAGCGGGAGTACGACCGCGTCCGTCTGGAGGTCACCCGCTTCAAGGCGGATGTGCTCAATTTGTACCGCAGCCACGTGGAGTCTTTGAGCCGTCTGCCGGAGTTCCAGAAGGAAACCAAGGATGCTGAAAAGGACGCCCCCGCACAGGACGCAGAGCCTGCGCAGGAAGCTGCCGAAGAGCAGCCCGCCGCACAGCCCGAGACTGCCCCCGCAGCCGATGCCGCAGCAGCCCCGGCACAGCAGCCTGCCGAGCCGACCGAAACCACCGAATCTGCCGCCCCTGCCGATGACGACAAGGCGGCTGACAGCAGCGAGGATTTCTGGGCAAAGGACGAAAGCCAGCTCAAGCTGGACCCGCCTCCTGCTGATATGAAGCCGGACGAGCCGGACTACGACGCTTTTCAGGGCGTAAAGTTCAGCGAGTAAGGCACCCAACGCAAAAATAGAGGAGAGTGTAAACCATTGGCTAAGAACAAATCGCAGTACGACAGCACGTTGAATCTGCCCAAGACCCTGTTTGAGATGCGCGCCGGTCTGCCTAAAAAGGAACCGGTCATGCTCAAGGACTGGGACGACAACGACCTGTACAACCAGCTCATGAAGCACAACGAGGGCAAGCCCCAGTTCATTCTGCACGACGGCCCTCCGTATGCAAACGGCAACATCCACATGGGCACCGCCCTGAACAAGATCATCAAGGATATCATCATCCGCGAAAAGAACATGGAGGGCTATCAGGCTCCCTATGTGCCCGGTTTTGATACCCATGGCCTGCCCATTGAGCTGAAGGCTCTGTCCTCGGTGGGTGACAAGAAGAAGGACATCTCCAAGCTGGAGCTGCGCCAGATCTGTGAAAAGTTTGCCACCGAGCATATTGACATCATGAGCGACCAGTTCAAGCGTCTGGGCGTCATCGGTGATTTCGAGCACCCCTACCTGACCCTGAAGCCGGAGTTTGAGGCACGTCAGATCGAGATCTTCGGCGAGATGGCCAAGAAGGGCTACATCTACAAGGGCCTCAAGCCCGTGTACTGGTGCCCGGACTGCCGCACCGCGCTGGCAGAAGCCGAGATCGAGTACGGCGAGGACGACTGCGATTCCATCTTTGTGCGCTTCCACGTTTCGCAGGACCCCAACGGTGTGCTGGCAAAGTACGGCATCCCCATGGATAAGACCTACTTCGTCATCTGGACCACCACCACCTGGACCCTGCCCGCCAACGAGGCCATCTGCCTGAACGGTCAGTTCGAGTACTCCTTCGTCAAGATCGGCGAGGAGTACCACATCATGGCGACCGAGCTGGTCAAGAGCGTCATGGACGCCTGCCACATCGAGAACTACGAGATCGTGGGCGAGCCCGTTTCCGGCGCTGAGTTCGAGCTGATGCGCTACAACCACGTCTACCTGCCCAAGGAGGGCTGGGTCATTCTGGGCGACCACGTCACGCTGGAAAGCGGTTCTGGCTGCGTGCACACCGCAGGCGGCCACGGCGTGGACGACTTCAACGTCTGCCAGAAGTATCCGCAGGTGCCCATCACCGTGCCCGTGGACGACGGCGGTTACCTGACCGAACTGGCCGGTAAGTACGCTGGGCAGCGCGTGTGGGCAGCCAACAAGACCATTCTGGCCGACCTGACTGCTTCCGGCGCTGTGATGGGTCAGGTGCACATCAAGCACCAGTACCCCCACTGCTGGCGCTGCCACAACCCCATCATCTTCCGTGCTACCGAGCAGTGGTTCTGCTCCATTGCCAAGTTCCGCGAGGACGTGTACAAGGCCATTGATACCGTCACTTGGATGCCGGATTGGGGCCATGACCGCATGACTGGCATGGTGCGCGACCGCAACGACTGGTGCATCAGCCGTCAGCGCACTTGGGGCGTGCCCATCCCCGCCTTCTACTGCAAGAAGTGCGGCACCTACCACATCACCGATGCTACCATCAAGGCTGTCAGCGCCCTGTTCCGCAAGGAAGGCTCTGACGCATGGTATAAGTACGATGCCGAGCAGATCATCCCCGCAGGCGAAGTGTGCGAAAAGTGCGGCGCTTCCGAGTGGGAGAAGGACACCGACATCATGGACGTCTGGTTCGACTCCGGCTCCACCCACGCTGCCGTGCTGGACGAGCGTCCCGAGCTGCGTTTCCCCGCCGATATGTATATGGAAGGCGGCGACCAGTTCCGCGGCTGGTTCCAGTCCAGCCTGCTGACCAGCGTTGCAAGCAAGGGCTGCGCACCCTATAAGTCCGTGCTGTGCCACGGCTGGGTTGTGGACGAGCAGGGCAAGCAGATGCACAAGAGCGCCGGCAACGGCGTGGAGCCCAGCGAGATCATCAAGGACTACGGCGCAGATATCATCCGTCTGTGGGTGGCTTCCTCTGACTACACCGTGGACGTGCGTGCCGGTAAGAACATCTTCAAGCAGCTCAGCGAGGCTTACCGCAAGATCCGCAACACCGCCCGCTTCATTCTGGGCAATCTGGACGGCTTTGACCCCAACACCGATTGCGTGGCAGACGACCAGCTGCAGGATATCGACCGCTGGGCACTGGCTGCGCTGGATGACCTGATCGCCAACACCAACGCAGGCTACGCTGTGTATGACTTCAACAAGGTCTACCACGCCGTGTACAACTTCTGCGTGGTGGCCATGTCCAACTTCTATCTGGATGTCACCAAGGATCGTCTGTACTGCACCAACGGCGCAGCCCGCAAGGCCGCCCAGACCACCATGTACAAGATCCTTGTCGCTCTGGATAAGATCATTGCCCCCATCCTGTGCTTCACCAGTCAGGAGATCTGGGACTTCATGCCCAAGACCGAGGGCATGAACAAGTATGTGGTGTTCGAGCAGATGCCCAAGGCTGGCCAGTACGCCGCCGATGATGCCTTCAAGGCAAAGTGGGCACAGCTCATCGCCGTGCGCGACGAGGTCAAGAAGGTGCTGGAGCAGGCCCGTGCCGAAAAGCTGATCGGTGCTTCTCTGGAAGCCTCCGTCACCCTGTACTGCAACGATGCCGTCTATGACCTGCTGAACAGCATCCCCATGGACGAGCTGGCCGACCTGATGATCGTCTCCCATGTGGAGCTGGTCAAGGGTGAGGGCGGCGCTGCCAGCGCTGTCGAGGGCTTGGGCGTTGCAGCTGCACACGCCACCGGCGACAAGTGCGAGCGCTGCTGGAAGTACTCTGCTTCCATCGGCAGCCACCCCGCACACCCCACCCTGTGCGCACGCTGCGCCAGCGTTGTGGAAGCATAAGCGTCCCGCATAAATACAAATCTGTTTTGTAAAAGGGCGGCGCTCCCTTGACCGGGGAGCGCCGTTTTTTATAGCAGAAACGAGGTAGCTAATGGCATTTGTACTCTTCAATCTGGCGGCTGTGGCGGCACTGGTCGGCATCGACCAGCTGATCAAACTGTGGGCAGTGCAGGCTTTGCAGCCGGTAGGTGCTATGCCGCTCATCCCCCATGTGGTGGAGCTGCGGTTCGTGCTCAATCAGGGCATGGCCTTCAGCCTGCTCAGCGGCAAGCAGCTGTTCCTGATCATCGCCACAAGCGCGGCGTTGCTGGCGGTCGCCTACGGCCTGTTTTTCCGCAGCCGCGGCAAGCGCTTGCAGCAGGCAGCGCTGGTGTTGGTGCTGGGCGGCGGTATCGGCAACCTGATCGACCGTGTGCTCAACGGCGAGGTAGTGGACTACATCAACCTGCTGTTCATGCGGTTTGCCGTGTTCAATTTTGCGGATATCTGTGTTTGCGTGGGCGTGGCACTGTGGGTGCTGGTGATCTTTTTGGATGAGCTCCACGCCGATGATGTCGCCAAGGAGCAGTAAACAATGGAACAGCGTGAATTTATCGTAGAGCAGGAGACTGCCGGCCAGCGCATCGACCGCTTTCTCAGCGGCGAGGACACCGGCCTGTCCCGCTCGGCGCTGCAGGCGCTGGTGGCCGAGGGGCATGTGCAGTGCAACGGCAAAACCGTTGCCAAAAGCCTGAAGCTCAAGGCAGGGGACACCGTGCTGCTGGAGATCCCGGACGCAAAGCCCATTGAGGCCGTGCCGCAGGATATCCCGCTGGACATCGTCTACGAGGACTCCCATCTGCTGGTGGTCAACAAGCCCAAGGGCATGGTGGTGCACCCCGCGCCCGGCAACCCGGACGGCACGCTGGTCAATGCCCTGCTGTGGCACTGCAAGGGCAGTCTTTCCGGTATTGGCGGCGAGATCCGCCCCGGCATCGTCCACCGCATTGATAAGGACACCAGCGGCCTGCTGGTGGTGGCAAAGGACGACGCCACCCACATCGGGCTTTCCCAGCAGATGGCGGTGCACAGCGTAGAGCGCGCCTACCAGACGGTGGTCTACGGCGGCTTTACGCAGGACGAGGGCTTTGTGGAAGCAAACCTTGGCCGCAGCAAGACCGACCGCAAAAAAATGGCGGTCTACCCGGCCACCGAGCCCCACACCAAGTACGCCTACACCGGCTATAAGGTGCTGGAGCGGCTGGGCGAGTTCACCCTGCTGGAATGTCGCCTAAAGACCGGCCGCACCCATCAGATCCGCGTACACATGGCCTCCATCCACCATCCGGTGGCGGGGGATCCGGTGTACGGCCCTCACAACTGCATCACCAGCCTGCACGGTCAGTGCCTGCACGCCAAAACGCTGGGCTTTATCCACCCCATCACCGGGGAGCAGCTGCGGTTCGATTCTGAGCTGCCGGACTACTTCACCCATTTTCTCGCAACTCTCAGGAGGAAAAACACATGAACGATTCTCTGGCATCCACTCTGGTGCTCTGTGATCTGGATAACCTGCTGCTGGGCGAGGATGGAAACCTGACCCAGGTGGTGCGGGACGTTTTGCAGCTGTTCAGCAACCGCGGCGGCAGACTGACTGTTTTTTCGCAGCGCTCTCCGCGTGCCGTGCGCTCCATTTTGGGCAGCGTGCGTCTGGCAGCGCCTGCGCTGGTGTGCGGCGGCACCATGGCTTACCACTATGCCGATGGCAACCGGGTGCCCCTGTGCAGCTTTGCCCAGCAGCAGGAGCTTTTCAACTGCCTGCCGGACACCCCCGGCGTGGGTGTCGCCGTGCAGATGCAGGATGGCACCACCCGGGTGCTGCGCATGAGCAATGCGCTGGAGCGCCATCTGCGGCAGGAGTGGACCCCCTATCTGCTGGCAAACGCCGCTGATATCCACCCCGAGCAGGTGCTGCGGGTGCTGTTGTATCAGGACAGCAAGTCTGTGCCCCTGATCTCGCTGGCGGAAAAGGCCATTGGAGATCGTGTTGCCCTGCTGGGCGAACGTATCGCCCCGGACACCCTTGTCCTTACCCCTAAGCGCATCTCCGGCCGGGAAATGCTGGACACCGTCTGCACCATGGCGCAGGTGGGTGCAGAGCAGGTTCTGGTGCTGGCTGGCAGTCAGCCCATGCTGGAGCTGGTGCAGGCTGTGGAGCACAGCGCTGTTGCCGCCGATGCCCCGGCAGAGCTGCGCCTTGCCGCCAGGCAGATCACCCTGACGGATGCCGCCGGTGGCGCTGCCGTGGAGGTTTTGTACCGCATGGTGCGTGCTGCTGAAAAATCCGTGTAAAACTTATGCAAAGTCCTCTGTGAATTTTCCGCAGAGGGCTTTCTTTTTGGCAAAAAATCAGGTAGAATGGGAGAAGAAACTATGCCGGACAAAAAGCGCCGCGAAAGGCTGTTTCTGCTGCTGTGCCTTGCCGTCGCAGGGGTCTGCGCAGGGCTGGCATTTCGCTTCGCAGTGCCGTTGCGGTCGCAAAAGCCGCAGACACTGCCGGACACAAAGGAACTGGCAGCGTACACACAGGTGGAGCTGAACACAGCCGATGCGGATGCTTTGTGCACCCTGCCCGGTGTCGGCCCACGCAATGCTCAGGCTATACTGGACTACCGGGCGCAGTACGGCCCGTTTGCACAGGTGGAGGATGCCGCGCAGGTGCCGGGCATTACCCAAGCAATGGTAGATTCATGGGCAGGGCAGGCGTATGTCCGCTAGGGTGTAGCCTGCTTGCTGCCTTGGTCAAAGAGGAAATACGGAGATATATTGTTATGAGTGACGAATCGATCTTTATCAACCGCGAACTGAGCTGGCTGGATTTCAACCGCCGCGTTCTGGCGCTGGGCAAGGACAAGAATGTCCCGCTTGGCGAACGGATCAAGTTTCTGGCAATTTACGGCTCCAATCTGGACGAGTTTTTCATGGTGCGCGTGGGCTCCTTGCAGGAGCGCGCAAACCTTGAGCAGAGCAAGACCAAAAAGGAAAAGCGGGAAAACAAGACCAACATGACCGCCGCCGAGCAGCTGGCCGCCATTATGCCCAAAACGGCGCAGCTGCAAGAGGAATGCGATAAATTCTACGCAAAAGCGTTAGAAAATCTGGCGGAGAACGGCTACCATAAGGTGGATTTCGACCACCTGACCAAGGAGGAAGAGCATCTCTGGAAAAAATACTTTCAGTCGGAGCTGTTCCCCATCCTCAGCCCACAGATCGTGGATAACCGCCATCCGTTCCCGTTTTTGCGCAATAAGGAGATCTATCTTGGTGTGCTTCTCAAGGAAAAGCACACGCAGGAGCAAAGTCTTGGCATCGTGCCCATCTCCAGCCAGATGGAGCGGATGCACTTCATTAAAAAGGACGGAGCTGTGCAGTTTGCGCTCACCGAAGAGCTGGTGCTGCACTATGCGTCCAGCATCTTCGGCAAGGATTCCATGCAGGAAAAATGCCTGTTCCGGGTCACCCGCAACGCGGATATCGATGTAAAAGAGGGCATGATGGATCACGATATTGATTATCGTGAGATCATGACCGAGCTGCTCCGGCGTCGCCGCAAGCTGGCGGCTGTCCGTTTGCAGATCACTCCCGCCCCTGCACCGGAGGTGGAGCGGCTGCTGTGCAGCCGTCTGGAGCTGACCCGCAAGCGGGTATTTCTGCAAAAGAGCCCGCTGGACCTGAGCTTCTTCTTCAAGCTTTCCGGCCGCATGGAGGCCGAGGGACACCCGGCGCTGTTCTACACCCCCGCACGCCCCATGCTGCCGCCGCCGGATTATGATCTGGCCACTGAGGTACAGAAGCATGACGTGCTGCTCAGCTACCCGTACCAGTCCATCCGTCCCTTTATCGCCATGCTCAAAAAGGCCGCACAGGACCCGGACGTCATCTCCATTAAGATGACCCTCTACCGCATGGCGCGGGAGTCCCAGATCGTGCAGGCGCTGATGGAAGCAGCCGAAAACGGCAAGGAAGTGGTAGCGCTGGTAGAGCTGCGCGCCCGCTTTGACGAGCAGAACAACATCGACTGGTCCAAGCAGCTGGAAAGCGCCGGCTGCACCGTCATCTACGGCTTCGAGGATTATAAGGTGCACTCCAAGCTGACCCTCATCACCCGCAAGGGCGCAGAGGGCTACTCCTATATCACCCAGATCGGTACCGGCAACTACAACGAAAAAACCAGCGAACTGTATACCGATTATTCCTTCATCACCGCAGACGAGCGCATCGGCGAGGAAGCCTCCAAGGTGTTCCGCAATCTGGCCGTGCAGCAGCTCACTGAGGAAAGCGACAAGATGCTGGTGGCCCCGCTGCGCTTCAAAAGCGTGCTGCTGGACGAGATGGATCACGTCATCGCTGCCGCCCGCATGGGACGTCCGGCTTCCATGATCCTGAAAAACAACTCCATCAGCGACCGGGACATCATCCTCAAATTGCAGGAAGCCAGCTGTGCCGGGGTGCGCATTGATATGATCGTGCGCGGCATCTGCTGCGTGCGCGCAGAGGTGCCCGGCAAAACTGAGAACCTGCACATCCGCAGTTTGGTGGGACGGTATCTTGAGCATGGCCGTATTTACAGCTTCTTCGATGGCACCCATACCCGCATTTATATTGCCTCCGGTGACTTCCTCACCCGCAATACCGAGTGCCGCGTGGAGGTCGGCGTGCGGGTAGAGGATCCTGTTCTGGTGCAAAAGCTCACCGATATCCTTCAGCTGCAGCTGCGGGATAACGTCAATGCCCGGGTCATGGATGCCAACGGTAACTACCAGAAGGTAAAGCCCGCCGAGGGTGAACCGTTGGTCAACAGTCAGATGGGCATGTACGAGCTGCTGCGCAACGACTGGCAGCGCACCGAGCCGTGGAAGTGCACCACCCCTGCGCCGGAAACGGAAAAACCGGCGGCAGTCTGTCAGGAAGTTACCGTGGAGCAGCTGAAGCAGGAGCTGCCCCATGTATTCCAGCCTGCACCGGAAAAGGCCGAGAAGGCCGCCCCGGCGGCACAACAGCCCGACCACTATGAGGCGCTGGAGCAGATGCTGAACAATAAGCCCCGCGCTGCGCAGCCCGCCCCCAAAGCTCCGGCTGCACCCCGCCCGGCTGTAAAGCCTGTTGTCACCGCACCCAAGAAAAAGAGCCTACTGGAACGCATTGGGAGCTTTTTCCGGCGCTGATCTGTAAAATCATGTAAACCAAAAACAGAGCTGCTGCGCAGAAATTTGTGCGGCGGCTCTTTTTGTTTGCGTTCTCCTGCCTGCCGCTTATGCATACACTTTTCAGGATAGGGGGGACAGCGTATGCGGTCAAAACGGAGCGGACAGGCAGCAAAAATACGCAGACGGCGGTGGGGCATCATGGCACTTGTGCTGGCAGGGCTGGCACTCTGTCTGCTGGCGGCTTTACCGGTGCAGGCCGCGCGGAATACGAAAAAATGCTGTTTTCCGCTGGATACTGCGGTGTGGCGCATCTCGGATGTCTATGGCAAGCGGATCGACCCCTTTACCGGCAAGCCTGCGTTTCATCAGGGGCTCGACCTTGCCTGTGCGGCGGGTACAGCGGTGCGGGCGGTACAGGGCGGGGTAGTGACCGCAGCGGCATACAGCCCAAGCTACGGCAACCATCTGCGTATCCTGCACCCGGATGGCTGCGAGACCCGCTACGCGCACCTGCAATACCTCTATGTCCGCCCGGGAGAGGTGGTGCAGGCCGGGCAGACGCTTGGTACAGTAGGGCAGACAGGCCGCGCCACCGGTGCGCACCTGCATCTGGAACTGTGGCAGCAGGGCGCTGCCTGCGACCCCGCCGCCCTGCTGGAGAATGCCCCATGAGCCGGGTACGGGCGGGGAAGCTTGTATTCCGGGACCCGGTGCTGCTGTGCGGCGTGGTATATCTGCTGCTCTACTTTGATGCCAGCGGTTTTCTGCGTCTGGGGCTACTGGCGGCTATTCTGCACGAGCTGGGGCACATTTTTGTCTACTGCATCCAGCAAAGGCATCTGCCGGTCATCGAGGTGACCATGACCGGCTTTTGTATGCACACAGCAGGGGAGAGGCTCTCCCCGCGTCAGCGGCTCGTGCTGGCTGCCGCCGGGCCTGCGGTCAATTTTTTACTTGCCGGGGTGTGGGTGCTGCGCCTTTTACAGACCACTACCATCCGCGGCAGCGCGTTCTGGGCGGCGAATCTGCTGACCGGGCTGTTCAACCTTTTGCCAATCCCGCCGCTGGATGGTGCACAGATGGCGGCGTGTGCAGGGGCGCTGTGGCAGCAAAAACACGGAAAGTATGCACAAACCGCCGGAAACGATTGCAAAACCGGCACATTTGGGGTAAAATAAAAAGAACGCAAAAAACGGATTGTTTATGGAGGACCCGATGTTTGATCCCAAACTGAAAGAAGCGCTGGGACGGGTGCAGAAGCCCGGCCGCTATACCGGCGGCGAGCCCGGCAGTATCTATAAAGAAAAGGACAAGGTGGATGTGCGCTTTGCCTTCTGCTTCCCGGATACCTACGAGGTGGGAATGTCCTTTCTGGGCGAAAAGATCCTGTACGAGCTGCTCAACAGCCACGAGAACTGGTGGTGTGAGCGCGCCTTTATGCCTTGGCTGGATATGAAGGCAGAGATGGAGCGCCTGCAGCTGCCGCTGTACACCATGGAAAGCAAAGACCCTCTCACGGCCTTTGATGCTGTGGGCTTTACCTTGCAGTACGAGCTTTCCTATACCAATATCCTTGCCATGCTGGACTTGGCGGGCATCCCGTTCTATTCCAAAGACCGTGATGACCGCTGGCCGCTGATCGTGGCGGGCGGCCCCTGCGCCTGCAATGCGGAGCCCATTGCGGATTTCTTTGATGTTATCCAGCTGGGCGAGGGCGAGAACCAGCTGCCCGCCATCTGCGCTGAGATCGAAAAGGCAAAGAAAGAGGGCATCTCCAAAAAACAGCTGCTGCTCAACATTGCAAAGATCCCGGGCGTGTACATCCCGGCCTTCTACGATGTCACCTACCACGAGGACGGTAGAGTGAAGGCCATCACCCCCAACGAGCCGGGCATCCCCGCGCGCATCACGAAGGCCATCATCAAGGATCTGAACCAGTTCGCCCCGCCCACCAACTTTGTGGTGCCCATGGTAGGTGCTATTCAGGATCGCGCCAGCATCGAGGTGCTGCGCGGCTGCGTGCGCGGCTGCCGGTTCTGTCAGGCGGGCTTCTTGTACCGCCCCATGCGCCAGCGCGATGCCAGCCTGCTGAACAAGGCCGCGCAGGATCTGTGCGCCAACACCGGCTACGAGGAACTGAGCCTTTCCAGCCTTTCCACCTCTGACCACGGTCAGCTGGAAGAACTGCTGGACGATCTGAACGAGTGGGCGCCCAAGGAGCACGTCAGCCTGTCGCTGCCTTCCCTGCGCGTGGACAACTTCTCCCAGAGCCTCATTGAAAAAACCACCAAGGTGCGCAAGAGCGGCCTGACCTTTGCTGCCGAGGCCGGTACCCAGCGTCTGCGCAACGTCATCAACAAAAACGTCACTTGGGACGAGATTGAAAAGACCTGCACCATCGCCTTCAACGCGGGCTATACCTCGGTCAAGCTCTACTTCATGATGGGCCTGCCCACCGAGACCATGGAGGATATCGAGGGTATTGCCGAGACTGCTCAGAAGGTGGTAGACCTCTACTACAAGAACACGAACCACGCCAAGGGACGCGGCGTGCAGGTGACCATCAGCTGCGCCTGCTTTGTGCCCAAGCCCCACACCCCCTTCCAGTTTGTGCCCATGGATACCGCCGAGACCCTGCAGGCTAAGCAGAAGCACCTGCTGGAAAGCGTGCACAGCCGCAAGATCAAGGTGAACTACCACGACAGCACCACCAGCTTTTTGGAGGGCGTGTTTGCCAAGGGCGACCGCCGCCTTGCCCCGGTCATCGTGGAGGCTTATAAGCGCGGCTGCTACTTCGACGGCTGGGAAGAGTGCTTCAAGTACGATACATGGATGCAGACCTTTGCGGATCTGGGCATCGACCCCGCCTTCTACTGCCAGCGCCCCATCGCACTGGACGAGGTGACCCCGTGGTCTCACATGGACTACGGCATCACCCACGAGTATCTGGTGCGGGAGTACAACAAGGCTCTGGCCGCCCAGACCACCCCGCCCTGCAACCGTGCCTGCAACGCCTGCGGTGCCAACCATCTGTTAGGAGGTCCCTGCTTTGATTACAGTCAGAATCTCGTTTGAAAAGAAAAATGAAGCCTCCTATATCTCCCTGCTGGATCTGCAGCGGGTGATGCAGCGGGTGCTCAAGCGCAGCGGCCTGCCGGTGTGGCATACGCTGGGCTTCAACCCCCATATCTACATGACCTTTGCCTGCCCGCTCTCGCTGGGACAGGAGAGTGAGTGCGAGTGCGTGGACGTTAAGACCGAGGCCGAAGCCCCGGATTTTGTCCAGTGGCAGACTGCGCTCAACGCCATTATGCCCGCCGGTATCCACGTTACCCGTGTGGCTCCGGTGGAGATGAAGGCGGACAGCATTGCCTTTGCCTGCTACCGTATCAGCTACCCGGCGGCTGCCGCTGCGGTGCTGGAGCAGTATAACGCGCTGGAGACAGCCCCTGTGGAAAAGCACAGCAAGCGCGGCAAAAAGATCGTGGACCTTAAAGAGCATATCCCGCAGCTGCGCTATACCGCACTGGGGGACACCGTGCAGCTGGAGCTGTGTCTGCCCGCTGCGCAGGAACTGAACCTGAACCCCTCGCTGCTCACCGGTTTTCTGGAAGAAAAGTTCGGCCTGTCTGCCGCAAGCGCCAACATCCTGCGCACCAAATTTTTAACGGCAGACCGGCAGCTGTTTGTCTAAAGCTGCGCAAAAGTCCGTCTATCAGGCAAAACAGAAAATTTTTGCAAGATTTTTCGCTAAATTGCTTGCATTCAAGCCGGTTTTGTGCTATCCTATTAAGGCGTTAGTGTCCGCTGAGACCACAGCGGGGTTAATGACAAGTATTTATCATTAAACGGGCGGTCCTCTGACGGCTATGCCGTGCATGAACGTCTAAAAACAAATGGAGGATTCAAAAATGGACGCACTGAAGATTATTTCTGAAGGCAGCATCAAGGCTGAAAAGCCTCAGTTCAACGTTGGCGATACCGTCCGCGTTGATGTTCGTATCAAGGACGGCGACCGTGAGCGCATTCAGGCCTTCGAGGGCACTGTCATTGCTAAGAAGCACGGCGGCGTTGCAGAGACCTTCACCGTTCGCCGCGTGGCTTACGGTGTCGGCATCGAGCGTGTCTTCCCCGTCAACAGCCCCTTCGTTGAGAAGGTCACTGTTGTCCGCAAGGGCAAGGTTCGCCGCGCAAAGCTGTTCTATCTGCGTGGCCGTACGGGCAAGGCTGCCAAGGTCAAGAGCGATATTTGATCATCCCCGATTTGAAACCGGGAGAAAAGGGACAACTTGTTGTCCCTTTTTTCTTTTTCAAAGCCCGGGTGTATCATAAAATCAAGAAAGGCTGGTGGCTAAGCTATGGAAAAACAGCAGCAGTCTGCCCCCGCAGTGCGCGGGCAGGGCATACTGGAATGGTACGAAGCGCTTATCTCCGCAGCGCTGGTACTGGTTCTGATCTTTTCGTTTTTCTTCCGCATCATTCAGGTGGATGGGCGTTCTATGGTGCCCACCCTGACCCACGGCGATAAGCTTATCGTCTGGGCGGCAGGCTACACCCCGCAGCGGGGCGATGTGGTCATCGTGGACAGCTACACCGTCTATGGTAAACCGCTGGTCAAGCGGATCATCGCCAAGGGCGGCGACACCATCAGCATTGATTACGACGCCGGTACAGTCACGGTGAACGGCGAGCTTTTGCAGGAGGACTACATTGCAGCGCCTACCTATCTGGGCTACGATGTGCAGTTCCCGTTCACGGTGCCTGAGGGCACTCTGTTTGTGATGGGGGACAACCGCAACGAATCGCTGGACAGCCGCTCCTCTTATGTCGGCTGCATTGACGAGCGTGATATTCTGGGCAAGGTACTGTTGTGCTTTATGCCCTTTACAGATTTTGGGGTGGTAAAATGAACGAAATGGATACCCGGTTTGCAAACCAATACAATATTCAGTGGTTCCCGGGCCACATGACCAAGACCCTGCGTATGATGGAGCAGGAGATTCAGCACGTTGATGCCAGCCTTGTGCTGCTGGACGCGCGCATCCCGCTTTCCAGCCTGAACCCGGAGATCGAGCGCATCACCGACCGCAAGCCCAAGCTCTACGCGCTGAACAAGGCCGACCTTGCCGACCCGGCAGTGACCGAGGAGTGGATTCGCTACTTCCACGCCGCAGATGCCGGCTGCGTGGCCATCAGCGCCAAGCAGAAGGGCGGCGCAAACGCCGTGAAGGTGGCTATTGAAAAGGAGCTTTCCGGTCTGCTGGAGCGCCGCCAGAATCGCGGCATGGGCGGTGCCAAAACGCAGGTAATGCTGTGCGGCATCCCCAACGTGGGCAAATCCACCTTTATCAACACCTTTGCAGGCTCTGCCCGCGCCAAGGCGGCAGACCGCCCCGGCGTGACCAAGGGCAAGCAGTGGGTCAGTACCGAAAAATTCGATCTGCTGGATATGCCCGGCGTGCTGTGGAAAAAGTTCGATTCCAAGACCATCGCCTCTAATCTGGCCTTTATCGGCTCCATCAAGGACGACATTCTGGATGTGGAAGAGCTGGCCATGAACCTGCTGGACGAGGTGCGCCGCAACTATCCCGACCTTGTGGCACAGCGCTACAAGCTGGATGCCGAAACGCTGGCGCTGCCGCCCTATGAGCTGCTGGAGGCCATCGGCCGCAAGCGTGGGCTGCTGGTGCGCGGCGGCGAGGTGAACACCGAGCGCTGCGCCATCATGCTGGTGGACGAGTTCCGCGCCTGCAAGTGGGGGCGCATCTCTTTGGAACGTCCGCCGCAGCGGGATGATCTGGCCGACTTTGCCGAGGAGAACGAGGAATGAAGCGCCGCTCGGATGAGGAGATCTCGGCTCCGCTGTACGCCTTTGATGCCGAGGTGCGCAGCCAGTACGGCTGCTTTGCCGGTGTGGACGAGGCCGGGCGCGGCCCGCTTTGCGGCCCTGTGTGCGTAGCGGCCTGTATTCTGGACCCGGAAAAACCGGTGTACGGCATCAACGATTCCAAAAAGCTGACCGAGAAAAAGCGCGAAGCACTGTTTGACGAGATCTGCGAAAAAGCGCTGGCCTACCGCATCATCTTTGTGGGGCCGGAGGTCATCGACCGGGAAAATATTCTGCACGCCACCATGGGCGGGATGCAGCAGGCGGTGGAAGAACTGGACATTGTGCCCAATCTGGTGCTGGTGGACGGCAACCGCACCCCCGCAGGCTTGCAGATCCCGGCACAGCCGGTGGTCAAGGGCGATGCCACCAGCGCCAGCATCGGCGCGGCCTCGGTGCTGGCCAAGGTCAGCCGTGACCGCTATATGCTGGAGCTGGACAAGCAGTACCCGCAGTATCAGCTGGCAAAGCACAAGGGCTACCCCACAAAGCTGCATTACGAGCTGATCGCGCAGTACGGCATCCAGCCGTTCTACCGCCGCAGCTTCCTTAAAAAGCAGGGCTACTGGCCGGAGAGCGGCAAATGAACCGCGCCGAGACCGGCCGCAGGGGAGAAGCTGCCGCTGCCCGCTGGTATCAGAAGCAGGGCGCGCAGCTGCTGGCGCATAACTATCATACCCGCATGGGAGAGCTGGATCTTGTGCTGCGGGAGCCGGACGGCACCATCGTCATCTGCGAGGTAAAGACCCGCAGCCAAGGAATGCTGCAACGACCCGCTGCCGCCGTAGACCCGGCCAAGCAGCACCGGCTGATCTGCGCTGCGCAAAAGTATTTGCAGCAGACCGGCCAAAGCGAAGAACCGGTGCGTTTTGACGTTGCAGAGGTAGTTCCTCTTGACAGCGGGCGCTGGATGGTACATATTATAAAGGGTGCCTTTCTCTGCGAACCTTAGGCAGAAACCGTGGCACCGGTGGGAAGTATGCGGCAGAACGATGGTTTTGCCGTACAACCGGGAACGTGCCCGGCACGTTCCGTGGCGAAAAGGAGCGATGACCATGCAGTTTTTCAGTACCAGAGATCAGAACCGCAAAGTAACTTCTTCTCAGGCAATCGCGCAGGGGCTGTCCGATGAGGGCGGTCTGTTTGTGCCGGAAAGTTTTCCGCAGGTGGATGTAAAAGCCCTGTGCGGGCTGGATTACCCCGCGCTGGCAGCAGCCGTTGTGCGGGAGTACCTGACCGATTACGACCCCGCCTTCCTGACCGAGGCCACCCGCAGCACCTACGGCACTGCTTTCGGCGGCAAGGCAGGCTATCTTGCCCCGGTGGAAGGGGACACCTATGCCCTTGAGCTGTGGCACGGCCCTACCTGTGCCTTTAAAGATTACGCCCTGCAGCTGATGCCCAAGCTGCTGGTTGAGGCCAAAAAGAATCTGGGCCGCACTGAAAAAACTCTGATCCTTGTGGCTACCAGCGGCGATACCGGCAAGGCAGCACTGGACGGCTACCATGATATCCCCGGTGTGGAGATCGCCGTGTTCTACCCCACCGGCGGCACCAGCGAGATCCAGCGTTTGCAGATGGCAACGCAGGAGGGCGCTAATGTGGCGGTTTATGCCGTGCGCGGCAACTTTGACGATGCTCAGACCGGCGTAAAGAAGGTGTTCGGCGATAAGGCCATCGCTGCCGAACTGGAAAAGCGCAACATCCGTCTTTCCAGCGCCAACTCCATCAACTGGGGCCGTCTTGTGCCGCAGATCGTCTACTACTTTGCCGCCTATGCCCAGCTGCTCAAGGCCGGCAAGATCACCTTCGGCGACGAGGTGGACTTCTGCGTGCCCACCGGCAACTTTGGCGATATCCTCGCCGGTTATTACGCAAAGCAGATGGGTCTGCCCGTGGGCAAGCTGGTCTGCGCCTCCAACGAGAACAACGTGCTGACCGACTTTCTCACCACCGGAACCTACACCGCAAAGCGGGAGTTCTTCAAGACCACTTCGCCCAGCATGGACATTCTGGTGTCCTCTAATCTGGAGCGCCTGCTGTACCATGTGACCGGCAGCGATGCCGAGGTGGCGGGCTTTATGCAGCAGCTGGCTGCTGCCGGCAGCTACACCGTCCGTCCCGAGACGCTGGCCGCCATTCAGGAGACCTTTTCCTGCGGCTGGAGCAGCGAGGACGAGGTGGCAGAGGAGATCCGTTCCCGCTACGAAAAGGACGGCTATCTGTGCGATACCCACACCGCTGTGGCTTTCCATGTGGCTGCACAGAAAAAGCGGCAGGGCGTGCCCATGGTGGTGCTTTCCACCGCATCGCCCTTCAAGTTCCCCCGCAGCGTGCTGAGTGCACTGGGCAAAGCTGCTCCGGAAAACGATTTTGAAGCCATGCAGCAGCTGGAGGCTGCCACCGGCCACGCCGCACCGGCAAGCCTTGCCGCTCTGCGCAGCAAGCCGGAGCGCTTTGATACCGTCATTGCCCCGGCACAGATCGCCGAGGTGGCGCTGGGCTATCAGGCATAAGCTTCTGCGGACAGACAGAACAGGAGTAAACAGACTATGGCACTTTTTGTGCTTGGCGACCCCCATCTTTCTCTGGGCGCATCCAAGCCGATGGATATTTTTCCCGGCTGGAACGATTATGTGGACAGGCTGGAGAAAAACTGGCGCAAGCTCATCACCCCGCAGGATACCATCGTGCTGGCGGGGGATATCAGCTGGGCTATGCGCCTGACCGATACCCGCAAGGACTTTGCCTTTTTGCAGCAGCTGCCCGGGCAGAAGATCATCATGAAGGGTAACCACGATTACTGGTGGTCCACCGCCAACAAGATGAACGCCTACCTCAAGGCCGAGGGCTTCGATACCCTGCATATCCTGCATAACAATTCGTACAGCGTGGAAGGGTACGCCATCTGCGGCACCCGCGGCTGGCTGTTCGATGTGGGCGAGCCCCACGACGAAAAGGTGATGAACCGCGAGATCGGCCGTCTGCGCATGAGTTTGCAGGCTGCGGAGCCCGGGCTGGAAAAGCTGGTGTTCCTGCACTACCCGCCGGTCTACACCGGTACCAGCGCCCCGGAGATCGTGGCCACCCTGAAGGAGTACGGCATCAAGACCTGCTTCTACGGGCATCTGCACGGCAACGCCATCCGGTTTGCCGTACAGGGCGAGGTGGACGGCATCCGGTACAAGCTGGTAAGTGCCGACGGCCTGCGTTTTTGCCCCTACCGCATCAATTAACGGCGGTATAAAAGGGCAAAAACGACAAAATTTAAAAATTTGGTATGGCAATTGTGTCCAGAGCGTGCTATAATAAGTTTTGACGCGATTGTTGCACCCAATTGAGCGCGCGCGTCCCCGCATTCCGTGTGCATACAGCAAGGGCGTGGTGCGCGGTTGCCCTGGGCAAAAACTTCCTGCCCTGAGCAATAGAATATTTGAGTGGAGGATAAACAAATGAATCTCATCAAGTGTGAAAAGCTCGAGAAGAGCATGGCAGAACTGCAGTTCTCCATCGATGCAGAGGCCTTCAAGAAGGCTGTTGCCGATGTTTTCAAAAAAGAGGGCAAGAAGTACCCTGTGCAGGGCTTCCGCAAGGGTAAGGCTCCCAAGGCTCTGATCGAGAAGATGTACGGCGCAGACGTCTTTACCTACGACGCCATCAACGAGCTGTTCCCGGAGGCTTTCGAGGCTGCCGTTAAGGAAGCCGGTGTGGAGCCCGTGGGCCGTCCTGAGGTCACCGTGGATTCTGCCAGCGAGGCAGAGGGCGCTACCCTGACCGTTAAGGTCGCCGTGAAGCCCGAGGTCAAGGTTGGCAGCTACAACGGTCTGACCGTGGAAAAGACTGTCCATACTGTTACCGACGAGGCTGTGGACGCTGAGCTGAAGCGTGTGCAGGAGCGCAACGCCCGTGAGCTGACCCGTGAGGGTGCTGCTCAGAATGGCGATATCGCTGATATCGACTTCGAGGGCTTTGTGGACGGTGTCGCATTCGAGGGCGGCAAGGCTGAGCACTACAACCTGACTCTGGGCAGCGGCAGCTTCATCCCCGGCTTCGAGGAGCAGGTCGTTGGCCACTCCGCCGGCGAGGAGTTCGACGTGAACGTCACCTTCCCCACCGAGTATCAGGCTGCTGAGCTGGCCGGCAAGGCAGCTGTCTTTAAGATCAAGCTGCACGAGGTCAAGTACAAGGAGCTGCCCGCTCTGGATGACGAGCTGGCAAAGGACTGCTCCGAGTACGACACTCTGGACGAGTTCAAGGCTTCCATCCGCAAGAACAACCAGGAGCAGTTGGACAAGCAGGACGATCTGGCCGTCGAGAATGCTCTGGTCGATCAGGTCATCGAGAGCATGGAGGGCGAGATCCCTCAGGCTATGTACGATGTCCGCATGGACGAGATGGTCAACGACTTTGCTTTCCGTGTGGAGCAGCAGGGTCTGCGTCTGGAGGACTACCTGAAGTATATGGGTCAGTCCATGGAGCAGTTCCGTGCCGCTTTCATGCCGCAGGCTGAGAAGCAGGTCAAGATCGGTCTGGCTCTGGAGGCTGTTGCCGCTGCTGAGCACATCGAGGCTTCCGAGGACGAGATCAATGCTGAGATCAAACGCATTGCTGACCAGTACAAGATGGAAGAGGACAAGGTTCGTGAGCTGGTCAACGTTGAGGATCTGAAGCAGGATCTGGCTCGCACCAAGGCCATCGACTTCATCAAGAGCCACGCTAACATCGTGGAGAAGCCCGCAGAGGCTGAGAAGGCTGCTGACGCTGAGTAATCAGTGCCGGGCCCTGTAAAGCGCCGCAGGCGTTTTATCAAAGGTTGTTAAAATTGACCGGTACGGCTGAACTTTACAGGGAACCCGTATCGGTCAATTTTGCCAATAAACTTAAACCATTTTCAGGAGGCGAACTTTATGAGTTTTGTTCCTTACGTTGTCGAGCAGTCGGCGCACGGAGAGCGTTCCTATGATATTTTCTCTCGTCTGCTGAACGATCGCATCATCGTGCTGAGCGAAGATGTCAACGATACCACCGCAAGCCTTGTGGTGGCGCAGCTGCTGTATCTGGAAGGGCAGGACCCGGATAAGGACATCAGCCTGTATATCAACAGCCCCGGCGGTTCCATCAGCGCCGGTATGGCCATCCACGACACCATGCAGTATATCAAGTGCGATGTTTCCACCATCTGCATGGGCATGGCTGCCTCTATGGGCGCATTTCTGCTGGCAAGCGGCACCAAGGGCAAGCGCTTTGCGCTGCCCAACGCCGAAATCATGATCCACCAGCCGCTGATCGGCGGTCAGGGCGGCGGCCTTTCCGGCCAGACCACGGATATCAAGATCCATGCCGAGCACATGGTCTATATCCGCGATAAGATGAACCGGATGCTCAGCGAGTACACCGGCCAGCCGCTGGAAAAGATCCAGCAGGACACCGAGCGCGACAACTACCTTACCGCGCAGCAGGCAAAGGAATACGGCCTGATCGATGAGGTCATTGCCCACCGGTAAACCGCTATAATCTATCCAGGATAAGGAAAAACAGCTATGGCAAATAACAATTCCGGCAAAAACGAAAAGGATCTGGTTTGCAGCTTTTGCGGCAAGCATCAGGACGAAGTGGAGCGCATGATCATTGGCCCCGGGGTCAATATCTGCAGCGAGTGCATCGGCCTGTGCCACGATCTGCTCTCTGACAAGCCGGATCAGCCCAAAAGCGCCCGTCCGGCTCGTGGCAGCGCAAGCCGCGCCCATGTCCAGCCCGCTGCCGCAGATCTGGATATCAACATCATGACCCCGGCCGAGATCAAGGAAGGTCTGGATCAGTATGTCATCGGTCAGGACGAGGCAAAGCGTGTGCTGTCCGTTTCAGTCTACAACCACTATAAGCGCATCCTCAGCGGCAAGGGCGGCGACGTGGAGCTGCAAAAGTCCAACGTGCTGCTGCTGGGTCCCTCCGGCGTGGGCAAGACCCTGCTGGCCCAGACGCTGGCCAAGATGCTGGGCGTGCCCTTCGCCATTGCGGATGCCACCACCCTTACCGAGGCCGGTTATGTGGGCGAGGACGTGGAGAACATTCTGCTCAAGCTGATCCAGGCGGCAGATTTTGATGTGCAGAAGGCACAGATCGGCATCATCTACATTGATGAGATCGACAAGATCACCCGCAAGAGCGAAAACCCCTCCATCACCCGCGATGTGGGCGGCGAGGGCGTACAGCAGGCACTGCTGAAGATCTTGGAGGGCACTGTCAGCAACGTACCGCCGCAGGGCGGCCGCAAGCACCCGCAGCAGGAGTTCATCCAGATCGACACCACCAACATCCTGTTCATCTGCGGCGGTGCCTTTGATGGTCTGGATAAGTATATCCTGCGCCGCACCGATAAGTCCGCGCTGGGCTTCGGCAGCGCGCTGAAGGATAACTCCACCGAGGCTGAGCGTGCATTGCTGCGTAAGGTAGAGCCCCACGATCTGGTCAAGTTCGGCCTGATCCCGGAACTGATCGGCCGTCTGCCGGTCATCACCGTGTTGGACGATCTGGACGAGGATGCACTGGTGCGCGTGCTCAAGGAGCCCCGCAACAGTCTGGTCAAGCAGTATAAAGAGCTGCTGGGCATGGATAACGTGGAGCTTACCTTCACGGACGAAGCCCTGCACGCCATTGCCCGCAAGACCATCGAGCGCAAGACCGGTGCCCGCGGTCTGCGCAGCGTGATGGAAAGCATCCTGCTGCCTATCATGTACGAGGTGCCCAGCGATGCCACCATCATCCGCGTGACCGTGGATGAGGACACCGTGGAGGGCGGCGAGGCACATCTGGAATACGGTGCCGTGCGCAAACGCTATAAAAATCAGGCCGCTCTCAGCTGACGGCATCGCCGCACAGCAGGGGAGTGTACCTGCCTAAAAGCCCTGTTTCGAAAGCTTTTTGCTTTTGGCAGGGCTTTTTGCTTTCAAATTCTTGTTTCTGACAGGAAAATGTACTATAATAATAAGGTATGGATCGTGCGGCGTGTGTTCTCTGGCAGGGGCATACCGCAAAAGACGAGCCATAGAATTGGGTAATTGGAAGTACTATAAAGGAGTGTGTATTCAATGGCAAATTATCACGAGATGGATCGCGCTGCGCTGACCGCTGAAAAGGCAGCGCTGGAACAGGCTTATAAACAGTTTCAGGCAAAGGGTCTGAAGCTGAACATGGCACGCGGCAAGCCCGGCCCCCACCAGATGGATCTGGCAATGGACCTGCTGAAGATGACCGACTACACCACGGATGCAGGCACCGACGCCCGCAACTACGGCGAGCTGGAGGGTCTGAGCGAGGCACGCGCCCTGTTTGCAGATGTGTTCGGCGTAAAGCCCAACGAGGTATTCGTGGGCGGCAACTCCAGCCTGCAGCTGATGTATAACCTCATCAATATCGGTTATGTGTTCGGCTTCCCGGAGTCTCCCTGTCCTTGGTCTCAGGTGGAGAAGCGCAAGTTCCTCTGCCCGGTGCCCGGCTATGACCGTCACTTTGCTATCACCGAGGAGTTCGGCTTTGAGCTCGTCAGCGTGCCCATGACCCCCAACGGCCCCGATATGGACGTTGTGGAAAAGCTGGTAGCTGAGGACGATACCATCAAGGGTATCTGGTGCGTGCCGCAGTACTCCAACCCCGATGGCTACACCTACAGCGATGAGACCATCGAGCGCTTTGCAAAGATGAAGACCGCCGCCCCGGATTTCAAGATCTTCTGGGATGAGGCCTACATCGTCCACCACCTGACCGAGGAGATCATCGAGACCCCCGTTCTGCTGAACGTGAGCAAGAAGTACGGCACGCAGGATCGCGTGTTTATGTTCACTTCCACCAGCAAGATCACCTTCCCGGGTGCCGGTGTTTCTGCCATTGCATGCAGCGACAACAGCATGAAGTATATGTGCAAGCGCTTTTCAGTGATGATCATCAGCTACGATAAGATGAACCAGCTGCGCCACGTCCGCTTCCTGAAGAACAAGGAGGGCGTTCTGGCACACATGGCAAAGCACCGCCGCCGTCTGGTGCCCTGCTTCGATGCCGTCAAGACCGCCTTTGCCGCCAACCTCACCCCCTGCGGCGATATTGCCCACTGGACCAACCCCAAGGGCGGCTACTTCATCAGCCTGTATGTCATGCCCGGCTGCGCCAAGCGCGTGGCAGAACTGTGCAAGGATGCAGGTTTGGTGCTGACCGGTGCAGGCTCTGCCTATCCGTACCACAAGGACCCGCAGGACTCTCATCTGCGCATCGCCCCCACTTACCCCAGTCTGGACGAGGTGGAGACCGCTTCCGAGCTGCTGTGCGTCTGCGTGCGTCTGGCCGTTGTGGAAAAGCTGCTGGCTGATATGGCCTAAGGCTTGAAATAATTTGTATATTCTCCTCTGCGGGGCTCTTTGCAGGGCTGGCAGGGGAGTTTTATCACAGAAAGGTCGGCACGACGGCTACTCTGTGAGGAGAGGAACCGTCGGCAAAACTTGCGGTTCACAACAAAAACGGCTGCGGCTGCACAGCCGCCGCTTTTGGAGGTTCCCGACTTATGAAAACAAAAGGCAAAGCATGGCAGCTGGTCGTTACCGCGCTGCTGATCGTTGTGTTTGTCTACACCGCCTTTTTTGGCGTGGCGGCAAAATACGGCGATGTGACCACCACCTACATCAAGGGTGCAAAGGATATCCGCTTTGGTGTGGATATCAAGGGCGGCGTCAACGTCACTTTTGTGCCCTCAGATGGCTACGATGCCACGGACGAGCAGCTGGATGCCGCCCGGCTGGTCATTGAGAACCGTCTGGTCGCCCTGAATGTGACCGACTACGAGCTGTATGTGGACAATAACTCCGACAGCCTGATTCTGGAGTTCCCGTGGCAGTCCGGCGAGACGGATTTTGACCCCGAGTCTGCCATTCAGGAGATCGGCAC
Organism: Faecalibacterium tardum; assembly: GCF_040096515.1. Lineage (NCBI taxonomy): Bacteria > Bacillati > Bacillota > Clostridia > Eubacteriales > Oscillospiraceae > Faecalibacterium > Faecalibacterium tardum. The sequence continues at coordinate 67,801 of NZ_JBBMEO010000002.1, forward strand.
CACTGCCTATCTGACCTTCCGTGAGGGAGCCAGCAAGGACGGCGAGCTGATTTTAGACGGCTCCATGGTCGAAAGCGCTTCGGCGCAGTACGGCGCTGTGAGCAACGGCGGCAGCTCTGAGTATTACGTTGCCCTCAAGTTCACCACCGAGGGTGCCAAGGCCTTTGGCGATGCTACCACCAAGCTGGCTGCCGATAAGGGCAGCATCAGCATCTGGCTGGATGATGAGAACGTGAGCACCGCCACCGTCAACACCGCTATCACCGACGGACAGGCCATCATCACCAGCTCGGCGTCCAATCCCTTTACGCAAGATGCCGTGGTCAAGATGGCACGCCAGATCAACTCCGGTGCACTGCCCTTTGCTTTGAGCGTGGACAGCTACTCCACCGTAAGCCCCAGTCTGGGCGAAAACAGCCTTGGTGCCATGGTGCTGGCCGGCCTGATCGCTTTTGCCCTCATCGTGGTGTTCATGACGATACTGTACCGTCTGCCGGGCTTTCTGGCCTGCATCGCGCTGGCCGGTCAGGTGGCTGCTACGCTGGCCTTTGTGTCCGGCTACTTCCCGGTGTTTGAAAGCTTTACCCTGACTTTGCCCGGCATCGCAGGTATTATTCTGGCCATCGGCATGGGCGTGGATGCCAACGTCATCACCGCCGAGCGCATCAAGGAGGAGCTGAAAAACGGCAAATCTCTGGACGGCGCACTGAAGAGCGGCTTTGCCCGCGGCCTGACCCCTATCATTGACGGCAATGTGACCATCGTCATCGTGGCTATCGTGCTCATGGGTGCCTTCGGCCCCTCGGATGGCCTGTTTGCCAAGGCACTGCACTTTGTATTCTTCGCCTTCGGACCCTCTACCGCTGGTACCATCTACGCCTTTGGCTATACGCTGCTTACCGGCGTGCTGCTGAACTTCGTGTTTGGCGTATTCGCTACCCGTGTCATGATCCGCGGCGCAGCTGCCATCAAGGCACTGCGCAATCCGTGGCTGTACGGTGCTGCAAAGCCCGGGCAGGAAAAGGCTGAAAAGAAGCCGGTGGATTTCGTATCCCTGCGCAAAAAGTTCCTGACCTTCTCCGCCTGCCTGATGGCAGTCATTCTGCTGTGCGCCGCAGTGTTCGGTGTGCATCTGGATACTGAGTTCACCGGCGGTGCTATGATTACCCTGTCCTACGAGGGCAGCTTTGACCAAGCCGCTGTGCAAAAGACCGCTGCTGCGGCGCTGGAAAACACCGGCCTGACCCTGCAGACCGGCGAGAACGTGGCCACCGGTGACCAGACTTTAAAGATCTCCATGCCCGGTACCGAGACCGTGACCACCGAGCAGGTGGAGAACCTGCTGGATTCCTTGAATGAGAACTACCCGGACAACCAGTTTGCCCAGCTGTCCCTGAGCAATGTCAGCGCAGCCATGGGCACCAAGTTCCTGCAGAAGAGCTTGGTGGCTGTGGTGTTTGCACTGGTGCTCATTCTGTTGTATATCGCCCTGCGCTTCAAGAACATCGGCGGTCTGACCGGCGGTATGATGGCAGTGCTGGCGCTGGTCAACGACCTGATGGTGGTGTTTGGCACCTTTGTGCTGCTGCGCACCGCACTGGACGGCAATTTTATCGCCGCCATGCTCACCATCCTCGGCTACTCCATCAATGATACCGTTGTGGTGTATGACCGTATCCGCGAAAACCGCACCCTTATGGGCAAAAAGGGCAGCTTTGAGGAACTGGTCAACCAGTCGGTCAACCAGTCTGCCCGCCGCACCCTGATCACCACCATCACCACTGTGATGGCATTGGGCGTCATGTGCATCGTGGCAAAGCTGTATGGTCTGGACAGCATCTTTACCTTTGCGTTCCCGCTGATGATGGGTATGATCAGCGGTGTGTACACCTCTCTGTGCGTTTCCACCTCGGCATGGGTGCTGTGGAGCGAGCGCAGCAAAAAGAAAAACTGAGGCGGAGGAACAAACGATGAAGTGCCCTTATTGCGGTGCGGAGGAATCCAAGGTGATCGACTCCCGCCCGACTGAAGATAACGAGCGCATCCGCCGCCGCCGCGAGTGCCTGAACTGTCACATGCGCTTTACCACCTACGAGGTGGTGGAAACAGTGCCGCTGGTGGTCATCAAAAAGGATAACTCCCGCGAACCCTTTGACCGGCAGAAGCTGTTCAACGCCATGCTGCGCGCCTGTGCCAAGCGTCCTGTCAGCTACGAAACACTGGAACGTGCTGTCAGCAGCATCGAGCAGTCCCTGTTCAGTTCCTACGACCGCGAGATCCCCAGTGTGCGCATCGGCGAGCTGACCATGGAGGAACTGAAAAAGATCGACGAGGTGGCCTATATCCGCTTTGCCTCGGTCTATCGCCAGTTTGCGGATGTGGAAAGTTTCCTTGATGAACTGAAAAAGCTTGTGGGCGACCGCAAGGAAAACCAGTAGACTGTAACTTAAAAAGGACACTGCACGGCGTTTCGTGCAGTGTCCTTTTTTGCTCATCTTAAACCAGCCGCCGGGCAAGCCATTCCAGCCGCTCCACCTCTACCTGTGCGCGGCGCAGTTCGCCCAGCGCCTCCTCTGCGGCTTGCTGCTCAAGGTATCCGTCTGCCGCCCGCAGCGCGGCTTCCAGTTCCGTGTAGTCGGCCGTGCGCAGCAGATGACTCATAGTTTCCCGCATGGTATCGCACAGTTCTGCACCCTCGGCAAGCGCCTGCCGCGCGGTGGTAAAGTCCTTCTGCCGTACAGCCTCAAGGGCACAGTCCAAGTCAGCTGAGATGTCCTGTGCAAAGCCCTGCACCCGTCCGCTGCTGTAAAGAGATACCCCCAGCAGCGCCGCCACGATCAGGATACACGCATAGATCCGCTTCATCGTTTTCCTCCCGGCTGACGGCCTTCCTTTTTTAGCAGAAAATAGTCCTCGGTCTCGTTGCCGATAAGCAGCAGAATCTCCTGCGGCAGAACGGTGTTTGCCGTGGCGGTGCGTTCCAGCCACGCACGGTCTTTGCCGCACCAGCGCAGATTATCCTCCAATATCTGCCCGTCCAGCACAAAAGGGATGGTGGCTTGTGTCTGCTGCACCTTCAGCTGCAAGTCGGCTAGGGTAGCTGCTTCCTGCTCCGGGCGTAGCGCCGCCGACAGCGTGCCGTTTGTTTCAATTACGGCGTAGGACACCCTGCGCGGGTCAAAGATATCCTTGCCGCGCAGCGCCTCCATCAGGTCAGCGGTGGTCAGCCGCAGCATCCGCAAAGCGTTTTGATCGATCTTTCCGTCCAGAATCACCGTTTTGGGACGCCCGGAAAGAAAATTGAAGAATTTCTGGCTGCGGAAGCTCACTACTGAACCCAGCAGCTCCAGCGCCGCAATAAGAAACAGCGGGATCAGACTGGCGGTGATGGGGACATCCTCCGATTCAATGGAGATGGACGCCAGATTGGAGATAAGGATGGTGGATACCAGTTCCTCCGGCTGCAGCTCTCCCAGCTGGCGTTTGCCCATCAGCCGCATGGCAAACAAAACGCAGAGATACAGGATAATAGTGCGGCAAAGCAGCAGTTTCATGCACAAACCCTCCCGGTGCGGTGTGCGCGGCGTATTCCGCTGCGGCAAAGCGGGTATACTGCACACACAAAGGAGTGATGGATGTGCAACAGCTTTCGCAAAGCCTTGCGGAAAACCTGTCCGCGCTTGATGCTAGGTTTGGCAAATCGGCAGATTATTATGCGAAGAAGATCGTTTTGTACGGCTGCCCGGGGTGCATTGTATTGTTTGACGGCATGGCAAGCCTTGATTCGCTCTGGGAGTTGTTGCTGGACGCTGCCGGGCGTCAGTCTGCCTCGGTCCGCCTTACCGGTGCACAGGCCTATGCGCATATCCTGCACGGCTCAGCTTTTCCGGCCGAGAGCACCCCGGTGCAGGATATGCCGCAGCTCGTAGCGCGGCTGACGGCGGGCATGGCGGTGCTGCTTTTAGAGGGCTGCAGCAGCGGCATCGTTTTTTCGGTACAGGGGCTCAAGTTCCGCTCCGTAGAAGAGCCATCCGGCGAGGGCAATCTGCGCGGCAGCAGGGAAGGCTTTACCGACCTTCTGCGGGTGAATCTGAGCCTTTTGCGCCGTCTTGTCCGTACCGATACCCTTATGCAGGAGGCCGCACAGGCGCACACTTGCTGCAATACCGAGTACGCTCTTTGCTATTGCAAGGACCGTGCCGACCCCGCCATGGTGCGCCGGGTGCGCGCCATTTTGCAAAGCGCACGGCCGGAGCTGCTGCTGGATTCCAGCTATTTTGTACCGTGGCTGCTGCCCGGCAAGGCGCGGCTGTTCACCCCGGTGCACTACACCGAGCGCCCGGCGGTCGCTGCCGCAAAGCTCTGCGAGGGCAAGCTGGTGATTTTGGTCAACGGCAGCCCCTCAGCACTGGTGCTGCCCGCGCTGTTCAGCGAGCAGTTCGAATGTCTGGACGACTATGCCTCTACAGCTGCCTTTTCCTCTTTTTTGCGGGTGCTGAAATATTTTTCTTTCTACCTTACGGTGTTCTTACCGGGGGTGTTTGTGTGCGTGGCGGTGCATCTGCCGGAGCTGTTGCCCCCGCAGTTACTGTATAAGATCGAAGCAGCCGAAAAGGCCACCCCGCTGCCCCTGTTTGCCGAGATGCTGCTGGTGATCCTGATCTTAGAAATCATCCGGGAGGCCGGGCTGCGGATGCCGCAGTCACTGGGGCACTCGGTCAGTCTGGTGTCAGCGCTCATTATTGGCGATGCCGCCATTGCCACCGGGCTCATGAGCACCCCGGTCATCTTTGTTGCAAGTATTACCGCCATTGCAGTCTTTGTCACCCCGGGCCTGTACGAGCCTGCCACTCTGTTGCGCATCGGCACGGTGCTGCTGGCGGGGCTTGCCGGGCCGGTGGGACTGGCAGCAGCATTTTTCGGCTTTCTGCTCAGCATCGTCAGCACCGAAGCACTGGGCGTGTCCTATCTTGCGCCGCACCCGTTCCCGCAGCAGCCGCTTTCCGAGGACGGCGTTCTGCGCCGCAACTACCGACAGCTGTCCCGGCACGGGTTCAATATCTGGCAAAAACGGGAGAGGGGGAGAAAGCAGTCATGAAACAGCACACAGAACGTTTTACCCCGGCGGCGCTGACGCTCAGCGTGGTCACAGCAGCGCTGGCAGACGGCATCCCGCAGAGCGTCCCGGTGCGTCGGGCGCTGTGGCTGGGCGCAGTCAGCACGGTGTGCCTGTGCATCCTTTCTGCGCTGGCAGCGGCGGCGCTGCGGGATAAAACACCCTCCTTTGCGGTGCGGCTGGCACTGACAGCCGGGCTTTTTATGGAGCTGGTGCACACCCTCGTGCAGGCACAAGGACTGTGCACGGCAGAGTTTTCCTCCATGGCGCTGCTGGGCTTTCTGCCGCTGCTGCTCTGGGCGGGGTGGCGCATCCGTCCCGCAAGCTGGAATGCCTCGGCGCGGGTGCTGTGGTGGTTTGTAGCCGTGGGCGGCGTGGTCTGCCTGCTGGGGCTCGTCGGTCAACTGCACTGGTACCGGCTGTTTACCTCGGCACAGCCGACAGCAACAGGCTGGGGCGTACCGGTCTATGCAGAATATTTTGCCGGAGCCCTTCTGTGCAGTGCGCGGTCTGCTCGCCACACGGTCTGGTTGCCGGTATGGGGCTTTGCGGTGCAGGCGGCGGCTTTGCTGGGCGGTGCTTTGCTGTTTGGCAGCGGCGCATACCCTCGGCTGGAGCTGCTGCGGGCGTGGAGCAGCGGAAGCTTTTCCCGCATGGATGCGCTGCTTTTGCTGCTGTGGCTGCTGTGCGCTGTCTACCGGGCAGCCATGCTGTGTGCCGCTATCCGCTTGCTCTGGCGGCAGCCGAAGGCGGAGGTGCAGCCATGAAAAACGCAAAAACATACAAATCGCTGCTGGTTATGCTGCTGGCAGGGTGGTGTCTTTTATTCCTACGTTGCGAAAGCACCGAGAAAAGCATGGTGCGGGCGGTGTATCTGGCACGGACCGAACAGAGGTATCAGGCAGGGCTGCTCTATCAGGCACCGCAGGCCGCCGCCGATGCCGCCGAAGCCTCTGCCGCATTGCAGTTTGTGCAGGCAGAGGGGCAAACGATGGAGCGGGCGTTGGCTGCGGCAGAGCAGGCACTGCCCCAAACCGCAAGTTTTCGGCTGTGTGACTACCTGTTGCTGCCAAAGGCGGCAGAGCCATTACTAACAGAGTACGAGCAGCTGGTGCTGCGGCGCGGCTGTGGGCGCACGGCAGCAAGGCTGTTTTGCGCAGAAGGAGAGATAGAGCACCTGACAACACAAGCCACACTGCCGGACGCCCTAATGGCACAGCTAAAGGCTGCCGCGCCCACCGCGCCCCGTCTGTATCAACACACAGAGCCGGGGCTTCTGCCTGTTCTCGGGTGGAGCGCAAAAGAGGTGACGATACAGGAAGGCGGCGTTCTGCATACTGTGGCAGCTAATACGCCCCTATCCCCGGAACAGGCCGAGGTTTTCCGGCTGCTTGCCGGGCAGGGCGGCACCCGGCAGCTCTGGCTGGAAGGGGAGCGCATCGGCATCCGGCGCTGCACCGTTTCAGTCACCTTGCAAAAGGCACAGGTTCTTGTGCGGCTGGACTGTCAACGCGCTGCCCACAGCCCGCTGCCCACGCAGGCGCAGCAGCAACAGCTTGCGGCGCAGTGTGCCGCGCTTTTGCAAAGCTGCTGGCAGCAGGGCATGGATGTGCTGCACCTGCAAGCTCGGGCAACGCTGCGGGATGGCAGCGGCGCAAGCTTTGACCCAACAAAAAACGCCTGCCCGCAATGGCGGACAGACGTGCATTTCATGCTGTATTAAGAGGCGGTAGGAAAGGTGATCGTGATGGTGGTGCCAACGTCCACCTGACTTTCCAGCTTGATGCGGGCGTTGTGGATACGGGCAATGTGCTTGACGATGGCAAGCCCAAGCCCGGTGCCGCCGGTGGCCTTGCTGCGGCTCTTATCCACCCGGTAAAAGCGCTCGAACACGCTGGACTGTGCTTCCCGTGGGATACCGATGCCGTTATCCGTTACGGTCAGGGAGCAATGCCCGTCCCGGCTGCAAGTGGTAATGATCTGCACCTTGCCGCCCGGGCGGTTGTAGCGGATGGCGTTGTCGCACAGATTCTGGCACAGTTCATCCAGCAGCGCGCGGCTGCCAAGCACCGGGGCGCTCTCGCCCAGATAAGTCAGGGAGATATAGGCGCGCCGGGCATTCAATTTCTGGCGCTCTACGCACTCCTTGACAACCTCCAAAAGGTCTACCGTTTCCATCACCGGGGCGTCTCCGGTCTCGCTTACGGTATCCAGCTTGGAAAGCTGCAAAATATCGTTGACCAGCTGGATCATGCGGGTGGCTTCGCTGTGGATCTTGCGGCCGAAATCCGGCACATCCTCCGGCTTTGCAATGCCGGTCTCGATCAGCTCTGCATAGCCGGAAATGCTGGTCAGCGGAGTCTTGAGCTCGTGGCTGACATTGGCAGTAAACTCCTGCCGCATCTTCTCGTTGTTCTCCCGCAGGATGCGGTCAGAATGGATGCTTTCCGCAAAGGGAATCAGCTCCCGGTAGGGCACATTTTCCTGAATGTGATCCAGATCCTCGGTCATGTTCAGCACCGGCTGCACCAGAGCTTTGGTCAGCAGGGCTGCCAGCACCGCAGCGGCCAGCATCAGCGCCACGCAGCTCAGTACGATGGCAGGGATGGTGGCATCATAGATGGACCACACGGTCTCGGCGTCCTGTGCCACGCGCAGCACATCCCCGCCGGAAAGCCGGAGCGCATAGTAATAGGTCTCGTAGCCCATGGTCTGGGAATCGCGGATGTCCCGACCCTCGCCGTTTGCAATGGCATCGCGGATCTCCGGGCGGGTCAGATGGTTTTCCATGGGCTGGTCGGTGGCAGATTCAAACAGCACGCTGCCGTCCTGACTGATCAACGTCACACGCAGATCATCGGTCACAAAGGCACTCAGCTGCGCGGGGTCTCCGGTCTGCTCGTACCCGGCGCGTACAAGGTCGGTCTCGCGCTCTAAACCTGACCATGCCTGTGCTGTAAAAGCTTTATGGAACACAAAAATGCACAGCGCTGCGGTGAATACAAGCCCCAGAAAGCCCATCAGGAACAACCGGTAGCTGATCTTTTCTTCCATGCTGCGCAGCTTCATTCTTCTTCGGCCTCCTCATCGGTCAGCTTGTAGCCTACCTTGCGCACGGTGCAGATGTAACGCCCCGCATCGCCCAGCTTTTTTCGCAGGGTGCGGATGTGCATATCCACGGTACGGCTCTCCACCGAGATGTCGGTGCCCCACACCACCTGCAAAATGGTCTCGCGGGTCACCACCAGACAGGTGTTTTCCAGCAGCAGCCGCAGCAGGCAGTATTCCTTGTAGGTCAACTCCACAGGGGTGCTGTTCACTGTGACGCTGTGGCGGGCGTTGTCCAGCTGAATTTCATGGAACACCAGCACGTCCGGTCTTACCTCCGGGGCAGAGCGCCGCAGTGCCACACGCACCCGGCTGAGAAACTCCATAATGCCAAAGGGCTTTGCAATATAATCATCTGCGCCGCAGTCCAGCCCGCGCACGGTGTCCAGCTCGCTGGATTTTGCAGTGACCATAATGATGGGCAGCTTGCGCAGGGAAGGGGTGTTGCGCAGTTTTTTCAGGATGGAAAAGCCATCCTCGCCGGGCAGCATCACGTCTAAGATCACCAGCTCCGGCTCAGCAGCGCGCATGGCCTGCCAGAAGGGCTCGGCGCTTTCAAAGCCCTGTACCTCGTAGCCGTTGGATTGCAGGGCGTACTGCTCCAGTTCGCGGATGGAAGCATCGTCCTCTACAATATAGATCATAACTCAGTTCTCCTCAGCAGTCTGTCCGTCCGGGAACAGATACCGCTCACGGTAGCGGCCCAGACGGCGGTGGAATTCTTCACTTTCCTTGGTGTCGTTGCCGTGGCGCAGGTCATTCAGGTAGGCGTGGGTGTCAAAGCTGTCCTGTGCCACCTCGATCTGCGCAACTGCCACGTTGCTGCAATGGTCGCACACACGCTCGTAGTTGGTCAGCAGATCGTCCAGCACAAAGCCGTATTCAATAGAGCAGCTGCCGGCCTGCAGGCGGGCAACGTGCCGCGCCTTTATGGCACGCACCAGCTCGTTGACCACGGCCTCCAGCGGCTCTACCTTGGAAGCAAGGTGCAGATCCCCCTTGCGGAAGGCATCGGTGGTGCGGCTCAGGGTATCCTGCACCGCATCCTCCAGCACCTGCAGCTCCTCCTGTGCATCCTTGGAGAAGTGAATCTCCTTCTGGTGCATCTCCTCGGCAGATTCCAGCAGGTTGACGGAATGGTCGCTGATGCGCTCAAAATCACTGATGGTGTGCAGCAGGGTGTTTACACTCTGGCTGTCGGTGTGGTTCAATTCCCGGCCGGACAGCTTGACCAGATAAGTGCCCAGTGCGTCCTCGTACCGATCCACCCGGCACTCCTCATCCCGCACCTTCTGGGCAAGCTCATCGTTCCATTCGTGGGTCAGGCTCATGGCCTGCACCACGCCCACCCGGGCAAGCTCGGCCATTTCAGCGGTAGCGGCGCGGGCACGCTCCACAGCCACAGCGGGGGTGTTCAGCAGACGGTCATCCAGCAGAGCAAACTCCTCTTTTTCCGGGGAATCGGGAATGGTCAGGATGGCCAGCTTTTCCAGTCCGGTGGCAAAAGGCAGCAGAATGACGGTAGCCAGAATGTTGAATACCGAGTGCACGATTGCAATGCCCCAGGCCTCGATGGTGGTATTCACAAAGGCAAAGTGGCAGACGGCGTTGAGCCCGTAGAACCCGAACAGGAAGATGGTCACACCGATGATGTTGAAGTACAGGTGCACCATAGCGGCGCGGCGGGCGTTCTTGTTGGCACCCACCGAGGACAGCAGTGCGGTCACACAGGTACCGATGTTCTGACCCATGATGATGGGGATGGCACTGCCATAGGTGATGACGCCGGTGGCGCTCAACGCCTGCAGGATACCCACGCTGGCGCTGGAACTCTGGATGATGCCGGTGACCAGTGCGCCCACCAGAACGCCCAGCAGGGGGTTGGAGAAGCGGGTGAACAGACTGGTGAACCATGCCTCGTTTTGCAGCGGCAGCACCGCGTCGGACATGGTGGTCATGCCGGTCATCAGCACGGCAAAGCCGATAAGGATAGTGCCCACGCCCTTTTTCTTCTCACTCTTACACATATACAGCAAAATGCCGATAAATGCAAGCACAGGGCTAAAAGAAGTGGGCTTGAGCAGCTGGATGAACAGGCTGTCGCCCTGCAAACCGGAAAGGCTCAAGATCCAGCTGGTCACGGTGGTGCCCACGTTGCTGCCCATGATCACGCCAATGGCCTGATGCAGCTCCATGATGCCGCTGTTGACAAAGCCCACCACCATAACGGTGGTAGCGCTGGAACTCTGGATGACGGCAGTCACGCACAGACCCAGAAAAAAGCCCTTGAGGGGGTTGTCGGTCAGTTTGCTGAGAATTTTTTGCAGCTGGCCGCCGGCCTGTTTTTCCAGTGCCTTGCCCATGATGTCCATACCGAACAAAAACAGGGCCAGACCTCCCAGCAGCGAAAAGACATTAAAAATGGTCATAAGTGTTTTCCTCACTTTATCTTGACGTGTTTTTCTCCTGTGCTTTAAGTATAGAAAAACAATGTAAAATCTGAAATCGACGAAATGTAAAAAACATGTAAAGTAAGAAAAATGTAAAAATCCTGTGCACGGGCAGCGATGCAGCGTCGGTTTCCCGCCGCGGGTACAAAAACCGTGCCCCGGGCGTTGTATTTGCCGCCGAATTTTATTATAATAGGAACAAGAGCGCCCGCAGCACAGCGCGGCAAGAGGATACAGGAGGAACCAGGATGGGTACGTTCAATGTTTCGCTTAAAACGCTGACCGACCGCGTCAGCATGGAAGTGGTATACACCCCCCGAGCGCTGGATGAAATCAGCGTAGAGATCGCCGAGGTCAACCGCCCGGGTCTGTTTTTGGCGGGCTACTACGATTACTTCGATAAGCTCCGTCTACAGATCATGGGTCTGGCAGAGATGAACTTTCTGTCCGGTCTGACGGCAGAAAAGCGCTATGAGGCACTGGAACAGCTGTTCCGGCAGCAGCCCCCGGCGGTCATCGTCTGCCGCAGCGAGGAGCTGGCGCCCTTCCCGGAGATGCAGGAGCTGGCGCAGAAGCACGCGGTTGCCCTGCTGCGCTCCAACGAGACAACCTGCACCCTGATGGGCAGCCTGATCAGCGTGCTGAATCTGGAGCTTGCGCCCCGCATCACCCGGCACGGTGTGCTGGTGGAGGTGTATGGCGAGGGTATCCTGATCCTTGGCGACAGCGGCATCGGAAAAAGCGAGCTGGCCATCGAGCTGGTCAAGCGCGGCCATCGTCTGGTGGCAGATGACGCCGTGGAGCTGCGCAAGGTGTCCAACCGTCAGATCATGGGTACTGCCCCGGAGAACATCCGCCACTTCATTGAGCTGCGCGGCATCGGCATCGTCAACGTGGCTCGTGTGTATGGCGTGGGTGCTGTCAAGCTGAGTGAGAGTCTGGATCTGGTGGTGCAGTTGGAGGCATGGGACCCCACCAAGAACTACCAGCGCACCGGTCTGGAAAGCGAATACTACGACATTCTGGGTGTGAGCATTCCCAGCACCAGCATCCCGGTCTCTCCCGGCCGCAATCTGGCTGTGGTGCTGGAGACCGCAGCCATCAATAACCGCCAGAAGAAGATGGGCTACAACGCAGCCAAGGAACTGCTGATCCGGCTGGGACTGGATGACAAAATGGACTGAAACTCTCTATAAAAAGGAGCCTGACCCTATGGAACAACTCAAGCAGCTGCTGACCGCAGCAGACATTGCTTATAAAGAAAATGAGCCGCTGGCGGCGCATTGTACCTTTAAAATCGGCGGCCCGGCGCGGCTGTTCGTGCAGCCGGTAGATCGGGCACAGCTTTGCCGCGCCGTTGCCCTGTGCAAGGCGCAGGGCGTTCGGTATTATTTGCTGGGCAACGGCAGCAATATCCTGTTTGCCGACGAGGGCTACAATGGCGCAGTGCTGTCTATTTCCTCCATGCAGGACGCTGTGGAAGTGCACGGAACACAACTCACCGCCGGAGCGGGCGTGCGGCTCTCGGCGCTGTGCAAAACGGCGCTGGAACATGGCCTGACCGGGTTGGAATTCGCCTACGGCATCCCCGGCACGGTGGGCGGCGCGGTCTACATGAACGCCGGTGCTTACGGCGGTGAGATGAAGGACGTGCTGACCACAGTGCAGTACCTTACCGCCGAGGGCGAAATAAAAGAGGCTGCGGCAGCAGAACTTGACCTGCGCTACCGCCACAGCATTTTTGAAGAAAACGGCGGTTGTATCCTCTCGGCACAGTTTGCCCTGATTCCGGGCGAGCCGGAGGCCATCCGCACCAAAATGGACGAACTGATGGCAAAGCGGCTGGACAAGCAGCCGCTGGATAAGCCCAGCGCAGGCAGCACCTTTAAGCGCCCGGTGGGTGCTTTTGCCGCTGCCCTCATTGACCAGTGCGGTCTGCGGGGTTACCGGCACGGCGGTGCCGCCGTCAGCGAGAAGCACTGCGGTTTTGTGGTGAACCTTGGCGGCGCCACCTGCGCAGACGTGCTGGCGCTGTGCGAAGAAGTACGAACCATCGTAAAGGAAAAGACCGGTTATGATCTGGAAAAAGAGATCCGCGTAGTGCGCTGAGCTGCGGGAATAGAGGGAGTGTGGAATACAGATGGAGCTGTTGATCGTCAGCGGACTTTCCGGCGCGGGAAAGTCTGTGGCTATGAATGCGCTGGAGGATATCGGATTTTTCTGCATTGATAACGTCCCGGCGGGGCTGCTGCCCAGCATTACGGCGTTTTCCAAGGCTGGCGACAACCAGCTGGAGCGGGTGGCGCTTTCCATGGATGTGCGCGGCTGCCGCAGCAGGGAACAGATCGAGACTGCCTTGCAGCAGCTGGACGACCAGAAAACACCCTATAAGATCCTGTTTCTGGATGCACCGGACGATGTGCTGATGCGCCGTTACAGCGAGACCCGCCGCCGCCACCCCATCAGCATTGCAGAGGGCATCTCCACCCGGGATGCCTTTTTGAAGGAGCGGCAGATCTTACAGCCCTTAAAAGAGCGTGCGGACTACACCATCAACACCGGGTTGCTCTCCACCTCCCAGAATAAAGAGCGCATCTGCGATCTGTTTCTAAAAAACGGCGGGGCGAAAAATGCCATGCGGCTCACCATCATGTCCTTCGGGTTCAAGTTTGGTCTGCCACCGGAAGCCGACCTTGTGCTGGATGTGCGTTGCCTGCCCAACCCTTTCTATGTGCCGGAACTGAAGCACAAGACCGGGTTGGATCAGGAGGTGGTGGATTTTGTCCTGAGCCACCCCGAAGCACAGGAGCTGCTGCACCGGTACGAGAACTTTTTACAGTACGCTCTGCCGCTCTATGTCAAGGAAGGTAAAAGCCAGCTGACCATTGCGGTGGGCTGTACGGGCGGTAAGCACCGCTCTATCACATTTGCACGCAAACTTGCGGAATACTGCACCGCTCTGGGGTACGAACCCGGGGTGCAGCACCGGGACGCCGTGCGCTGAAAACAGAGGAAATACTATGAGTTTTGCATCCAGTGCGCGGGAGGAGATCGCGCAGCGCAGCCCCACCAAGGAATGCTGTGTGCGTGCAGCTGCCTATGGCATTGCCTGTTTTGCCAAATACTTTGATGCCCGTGGCCTTGTGCTGCAAACCGAGCAGCCCCACACGGTGCAGCTGGCGCAGCAGCTGTTTGCCCGCTGCGGCATCCGGGGCGAGATACTGGAAAAGCCCCGCGCCAGCGGTGTGCTGTACGAGTTCAATATCCGCGATGCGGATCAGGTTGCCCGCCTGCACGAGCTGTTCGGCACCACCGGCAGGGAGACCAGCTTGCAAATTGACCCCGGGCTTATCCGCTGCCAGACCTGCGTCAGCGCCTATATCGCCATGGCCTTTTTGTGCAGCGGCACGGTCACCGACCCGCAAAAGGAATATAATCTGGAATTTCTCACCTCCCGGACGAACCTCGCCCGGGATTTTGAAGCGCTGCTGGCCGAGCACGAGTTTGCGCCCCACCGCACCCGCCGCAACGGCGTGAACCTGATCTACGTCAAGACCGGTGCCAATGTGGAGCGTTTGCTCCGCTTTATGGGCGCTGCGGATGCAGCAACACAGATCAGCGTACTCAAGGCGTTCAAGCAGGTGCGCAACCAGACCAACCGGCAGACAAACTGCGATACCGCAAACCTTGGCAAAACGGCGCGGGCAAACGCTCAGACTCTGAAGGCCATCCGCTATTTGCAGGAGCAGCACGCACTGGAAACTTTGCCGGAGGTATTGCAGCAGGCGGCAGCAAAGCGTCTGCAATACCCGGATCTTTCGCTTACCGCGCTGTGCGGCTGCTTTGACCCGGCTGTGAGCAAATCCGGCTTATCGCACCGGATGAAAAAGCTGGAGGCACTGGCAGAGAATCTCCGTCAGCGCCAGCAGGAGGGACAGGAGGCAGTACAATGAGTGAACCCACCGCAAATACCCGGCCTTTTGCCCACCTGCATATCCATACGGAATACAGCCTACTGGACGGTGCTTGCCGTATCGACCAGCTGATGGAGCGGGTGAAGGAGTGTGGACAGACCGCCATTGCCTGCACCGACCACGGCGTGATGTACGGCTGTGTGCAGTTTTATAAAGCCGCTAAAAAGGCGGGCATCAAGCCCATTATCGGCTGTGAGGTCTATGTTGCCACCCGTACCCGCTTTGATAAGGTAAATAAAATCGACGGCAACAACCACCTGATTCTGCTGTGCAAAAACGAGACCGGTTATAAGAACCTGATCAAAATGGTCTCTGCCGGTTTCGTGGAGGGATTTTATTCCAAGCCCCGTGTGGATAAGCAGCTTTTGGAGCAATACCACGAGGGACTGATCTGCCTTTCGGCCTGTCTGGCGGGCGAGATCCCGCAGGCCATTCTGGCAGGGGACTACGAGCGCGCAAAGGCGACCGCGCTGTGGTACCGCGACCTGTTCGGTGCAGAGAATTACTACATCGAATTGCAGGATCATGGCCTAAAGGAGGATACTACCGTTCTGCCGCAGCTCATCAAGCTTTCGCGCGAGACCGGCATCCCCATGGCAGCTACCAACGACGCCCATTATCTGCGCAAAGAGGACGCCAAGATGCAAAGCATCCTGCTGTGCATCCAGACCGGCAAGACCATTCAGGACGCCGACCGTATGGAATTCCAGACCGATGAATTCTACGTCAAGACCACAGATGAGATGTACGAACTGTTCTCCATGGTGCCGGAAGCCTGCGCCAATACGGCAAAGATTGCCGAGCAGTGCAATTTTGACTTTGAGTTCGGTCACACCAAGATCCCTTACTACAAAGCCCCGGACGGCATGGATAATCAGGCCTACTTTGAAAAGCTTTGCTGGGACGGCTTGGAGCGCCGCTATGGCCCGGACGTGCCGCAGGCCAACATCGACCGCCTGAAATACGAGATCGGCGTGGTCAAGACGATGGGTTATACCAACTACTACCTCATCGTGTGGGACTATATCAATTTTGCAAAAAGTCAGGGTATCCCGGTGGGGCCGGGACGCGGCTCCGGTGCGGGCAGTATTGCTGCCTACTGCGTGGGCATCACGGATATCGACCCCATCCGCTATAATCTGATCTTCGAGCGCTTTTTGAACCCCGAGCGCGTCAGTATGCCGGATTTCGATGTGGACTTCTGCTACGAGCGCCGACAGGAGGTCATCGACTACGTCAACCGCAAATACGGTGCGGACCATGTGGCGCAGATCGTTACCTTTGGTACCATGGCCGCCCGCAATGCCATCCGGGATGTGGGCCGCGTGATGGGCATCCCGTACCAGCAGGTGGACGTGGTAGCAAAGCTTGTGCCCATGGAGCTGAAGATGACCCTCAAGCGGGCGTTAGAGGTTTCCAGCGAGCTGAAAAAGCTCTACGATACCGACCCGCAGGTGACTGAACTTATTGATACTGCACTGAAGGTGGAGGGTATGCCCCGGCACGCCTCCACCCACGCGGCGGGTGTGGTCATTACGCCGGAGCCGACGGATTATTATCTGCCGCTTGCCACCAACGACGGCCTGCCGGTGACCCAGTTCAATATGACCGAGATTGAAGAACTGGGTCTTTTAAAAATGGACTTTCTGGGTCTGCGCACCCTGACTGTCATCCGGGATGCGGAGGTTGCGGTGCAAAAGCAGCACCCGGAGTTTTCCATCCGCAAGCTGGACTATGACGACCCGGATACCTACAAAATGCTGGGGCAGGGCGATACCGAGGGCGTGTTCCAGCTGGAATCCTCCGGCATGAAGCAGGTGCTTGTGGGCTTGCAGCCGCAGAATCTTGAAGATGTCATCGCTCTGATCAGTCTGTACCGCCCGGGCCCCATGGACTCCATTCCCACCTATCTGCGCAACCGGCACGAGCCGGACAAGATCAGCTATAAGACCCCACAGCTGGCGCACATTCTGGATGTGACCAACGGCTGCATCGTCTATCAGGAGCAGGTCATGCAGATCTTCCGGGAGCTGGCGGGCTTCTCCTTCGGGCAGGCAGATAACGTCCGCCGCGCCATGAGCAAAAAGAAGCACGCCGTCATGGAAGCCGAGCGGGAACATTTTGTGCACGGCTGCACCGAGCCCGGCCACGAGTGTCCGGGCTGTGTTGCCAACGGCATCCCGGAGCAGGTAGCAAACCAGATCTACGACGAAATGTCCAGCTTTGCGTCCTACGCCTTCAACAAGAGCCATGCGGCCTGCTACGCTTATGTGGCATTCCAGACGGCTTACCTCAAGTGCCATTACCCCAGCCAGTTCATGGCAGCACTGCTCACCAGCGTGCTGGATAATACGGATAAGGTCATCGAGTATTCCGGCGAGTGCGCCCGTCTGGGCATTAAAGTCCTGCCGCCGGATGTGAACATCTCCAACGGCGGCTTTACTGCTGACGACAACGGTCAGATCCGTTTTGGTCTGAACGCCGTGAAAAACGTAGGCCGCAACCTCATCGAGAACGCAGTCACCGAGCGTAAAGGAAAACCCTACACAAGCCTTTATGATTTCTGCAAGCGGATGCACGGCAGCGAGCTGAACCGCCGCGCGGTGGAAAGCCTGATCAAAGCCGGTGCCTTTGACTGCTTTGGCTCTAACCGCCATAGTATGGTGGAAGCGGTAGAGGGTATTCTCAAGAGCATCGAGACCGACTCCCGCCGCAATCTGGAGGGACAGCTAGATCTGTTCTCCGTAATGAGCGGGGAAGTGCAGCAAAGCCCGCAGGAGGACGTCTACGAGATCCGTCCCTTGGCAGAGTACACCCCTGCCGAGCTGCTGCAGCAGGAAAAAGAGGTCAGCGGCCTGTACCTGTCCGGCCATCCGCTGGACGCTTACCGGGAAAAATCTGCCCGCATCGGCTCCCACACCATCAAAGACCTCACCGGCGAGGATGCCCATGTGCAGGACGGCGAAAAGGTGCGCATTGTGTGTGCGGTGGTCAAAAACCGCATGATGACGACCAAATCCAACAGCATGATGGCCTTTACCAGTGTGGAGGATCTGACCGGCACCATGGAGGTGATCGTGTTCCCCAAGGTGCTGGACAGGTTCCGGGATGCTATTCAGGAAAACGCTGTTGTGGTCATCGATGGTCGGCTTTCCGTGCGGGAGGATGAAGCCTCCAAACTGCTGGCAGACAGCATTCTGCCCATCGACAGCTACGACCCGACCCGCTTGGACAAAGGCCGCCCGGACCCTGTCAAAACAGCTGCCCGGCGGGTATTCATTCGTCTGCCGTCCCGCAGCTGCCCCCAGTACGATAAAGTGGTGAACCTGCTGGAGATCTTTGACGGTGATATCCCGGTGATCCTGTATCTGGAGGACACCAAGCAGAAACTGGCCGCACCGCGCCGGCTGTACACTTCTGGGCATCCGCTCTTCTTCAAAGAGCTGGAGCGGCTGCTGGGTGCAGAAAACGTTGCAACAAAATGACATATTTGTGCACGAATGGCACTGCGTGGGGCGATTTTAAATTTGATGAGTTGCATAAACTACAAAAATAGCACGATATAACGTTATTATATCATGCTGCATAGATTTGCATAAAGTCTCAAAACCCTATTGAAATTTGTCTGGATGGTGTGCTATAATCAATAAAGGCGAATCAAAGCTGTTGCAAAGCAACAAGCCTGTTTCGGGAAGAAAAGGTTACAGGCAAAAGGGTAAATGAAGAACTGAACTGTAAATTGGAGGGAATCTCTCGTATGGAAAAGCAAATCAAAACGATTGGCGTGCTTACAAGCGGTGGTGATGCTCCCGGCATGAACGCTGCTGTGCGCGCTGTGGTACGCACCGGCCTGCATAAGGGCTTCCGTATGATCGGCATTCAGCGCGGCTATAACGGCCTGCTGAACGGCGAGTGCTTTGAAATGAACCTGCGCAGCGTTTCTAACATCATCTCTGCTGGCGGCACCATTCTGTATACGGCACGCTGCCTGGAGTTCAAGACCAAGGAAGGTCAGGATAAGGGCGCTGAAAAGTGCCGCGAGCTGGGCATTGATGCGCTGGTCGTTATCGGCGGCGACGGCTCCTACCGCGGTGCCCGTGCACTGGCACACCGCGGCATCCCCATGATCGGCCTGCCCGGCACCATTGATAACGATATCGGCTGCACCGATTACACCATCGGCTACGATACCGCCATGAACACCGCGCTGGAAATGATCGACAAGCTGCGCGACACCACCCAGAGCCACGACCGCTGCAGTGTGGTCGAGGTCATGGGCCGCAACGCCGGTTATATTGCTCTGAACGTGGCCATCGCCTCCGGCGCTATGGCTGTGCTGCTGCCCGAGAAGGAATTCGATATGCAGCGCGACATTCTGGATAAGATCGCCGAAACCCAAAAGACCGGCAAGCGCCACTTTATCATCATTGTGGCCGAGGGCGTGGGTCATGCACAGGAGATCGCCAACGAGATTCAGGCACGCACTGGTATCGATTCCCGCGCAACCATTCTGGGTCATGTGCAGCGCGGTGGTTCTCCCACCCTGCGCGACCGCGTGAATGCTTCTGCTATGGGCTATCAGGCTGTCTGTCTGCTGGAGCAGGGCAAGTATAACCGCATCGTCGGCATGAAGGGCGAGAAGCTGGTGGACTACCCCGTGGACGAGGCTTTGGAGATGACCAAGAGCCTTGACCCCGTGCTGGTGGACGTGTGCAACACTATTTCCATCTGATCATAACATCAAATGCAAGAGCCATCCTCTCAGGTTTTCTGAGCGGATGGCTTTTTTGCTGCCAATTTTTCAGAATTGACGTATTATAAGTAAAAACCAACAACTTTTTGTTTACAAACGCCTCCGATTCAGTTATACTGAGAAAAACGGAGGTGCTGCCATGAAATACAGCTGGATCGACACGGAACTTCTGCAAAAGCCTAGCGTTACCAAAGACTTACAGGCAGAGTGGAACTGGATAAGGTATCACATCGGCGGCAAAATGTTTGCAGCCGTCTGTCTGGATGATGCCACGGGAAAGCCGGTGTATATCACCTGCAAGCTGGACCCCGCCGAGGGCGATTTTCTGCGCCGACAGTATGAGGATATCATTCCGGGCTACTACATGAACAAGGTGCATTGGAACTCCGTAAAAGCAGATGGAAACGTGCCGGACGCACTGCTGCGGGAGATGCTGGAAAAATCTTATCGGCTTGTGCTGGGCGGCTTTAGCAAAAAGAAACAGCGTGAACTGTTGGAAGGAGAAAAGAAAGATGCCGTTTGATTAT
Source organism: Faecalibacterium tardum (assembly GCF_040096515.1). Classification (NCBI taxonomy): domain Bacteria; kingdom Bacillati; phylum Bacillota; class Clostridia; order Eubacteriales; family Oscillospiraceae; genus Faecalibacterium; species Faecalibacterium tardum. Next base: position 87,729 of record NZ_JBBMEO010000002.1, read on the forward strand.
AAGAAAGAATACAAAGAATTCTATCTCCCGCCGAAGAAACCGCAGATCATCACCGTCCCTGCGATGAATTTTGCTGCGGTGCAGGGCAAAGGCGACCCCAACGACCCGGCAGGGGAATACAAGGCAGCGCTGGAGCTTCTGTACGGCATTGCATTTACTATCAAAATGAGCTACAAGGGTAGCCATAAGATAGACGGCTATTTCGAATATGTCGTTCCGCCGCTGGAAGGATTGTGGCATCAGCCCGGGGCAGAGGGCGTGGATTTTTCCAACAAGGAGACCTTTATCTGGACCTCCATGATTCGTCTGCCGGAATTTGTCACCCGTGCCGAATTTGACTGGGCGGTGCAGGAAGCTACGGCCAAAAAGAAAAAGGATTTTTCTAAGGTGGAATTTTTTACCTACGATGAAGGCTTGTGCGTACAATGTATGCACATCGGCTCCTATGACACCGAACCGGAGACTCTGCGGCAGCTGGATACGTTTGCAGCGGAGCAGGGATATTGCCCGGATTTTTCAGACACACGCTTCCATCACGAGATCTATCTGGGAGACCCGCGCCGCACCGCACCGGAGAAGCTGAAAACCGTGCTGCGACATCCGATCCGCAAAAGAGAATAACAGAAAACTTCACAAAAACTGTCGCTTTTTGTTGTGAGATGTGCTATACTAAAACTATCTGTAAAACACACTTAAAAATGGAGGAAAACATCATGCAGCATGAAACTGTCATCGTGCTGGACTTTGGCGGACAGTACAATCAGCTGATTGCCCGCCGCGTCCGAGAAAATAATGTCTACTGCGAGATCTATTCCTATAAAACCGATCTTTCGGTCATCAAGGCCAAGAATCCCAAGGGCATCATCTTCACCGGCGGCCCCAATAGCGTTTATCTGGAGGACTCTCCCACCATCGACCCCGAGATCTTCAGCTGGGGTGTGCCTGTGCTGGGCATCTGCTACGGCAGCCAGCTGATGATGCACCTGCTGGGCGGTCATGTCTGCCGCGCTCCCGAGCGTGAGTACGGCAAGACCGAGGTGTTCGTAAACACCAAGAGCAAGCTGTTCACCGATGTGCAGCCCTCTACCATCTGCTGGATGAGCCATAACGACTACATTGAGCAGGCGGCTCCCGGCTTTGAGATCACCGCCCACACTGCAAACTGCCCTGTTGCAGCCGTTGAAAATGCGGAAAAGGGTCTGTACGCCGTGCAGTTCCACCCGGAGGTTCTGCACACCGCCGAGGGCAAGAAGATGCTGCGCAACTTTGTGTACAACGTCTGCGGCTGCTCCGGCGACTGGAAGATGGATTCCTTTGTAGAGAACAACGTTAAGGCTCTGCGGGAGCGCATCGGCGAGGGCAAGGTGCTGTGCGCCCTGTCCGGCGGCGTGGATTCCTCCGTGCTGGCCGCTATGCTGGCTAAGGCCATCGGCAAGCAGCTGACCTGCGTGTTTGTGGACCACGGCCTGCTGCGCAAGAACGAAAAGGAAGAGGTATGCTCTGTCTTTGGCCCGGGCAATGCCAACGGCTTCGACATCAACTTCATCTGTGTGGATGCCCGCGACCGCTACTTCAGCAAGCTGAAGGGCGTCACCGAGCCGGAGCGCAAGCGCAAGATCATCGGCGAAGAGTTCATCCGTGTGTTCGAGGAAGAAGCCAAGAAGATCGGCAAGGTAGACTTCCTTGCACAGGGCACCATCTACCCCGACGTGGTGGAGAGCGGTTTGGGCGGCGAGTCCACCGTGATCAAGAGCCACCACAACGTGGGCGGTCTGCCCGATACCGTGGACTTCAAGGAACTGGTGGAGCCTCTGCGCAACCTGTTCAAGGACGAAGTTCGTCAGGCTGGCCGCGAGCTGGGCCTGCCCGAGTATCTGGTCAGCCGTCAGCCGTTCCCCGGCCCCGGTCTGGGCATTCGCATCATCGGCGAAGTGACCCCCGAGAAGGTCACTATCGTGCAGGACGCTGACGCCATCTGGCGCGAGGAGATCGCCAAGGCCGGTCTGGATAAGGAGATCAGCCAGTATTACGCAGCTTTGACTAATATGCACAGCGTTGGCGTTATGGGCGACGAGCGCACCTACGATTACGCCGTTGCGCTGCGCGCCGTGACCACCACCGACTTCATGACCGCAGAAAGCTACGATATGCCGTGGGATGTTCTCGGTACTGTCACCAGCCGCATCGTCAACGAAGTCAAGCACGTCAACCGCGTGTTCTACGATTGCACCGGTAAGCCGCCTGCAACGATCGAGCTCGAGTAATCTGCAAATCCTGAAAAATATTGATGCAATGCAATATTTTGAGAGCCAAAAGGCTCTGTGATACTGCTTTGATACTATCAGGCGATTATTCATAAAGAGAGACATGAGAATGCCCTCTGAGAAACGGTAAGTTTTTCAGAGGGCATTTTTGTGTCTTTTATTCTTTACGCCACTTTTTCTTCGGCTCGTACCGGCCGCAGCCATCGGCGGTCTGTGGCCAGTTGAGCTTCCATTCCAGATACTCTTCCTTGGTGATCTCGCCCTCCCGGAGCTGCTTCTTACGGAGCTGCCACTCCTTTAAGAACTCATCCAGCAGACGATACCGGAAACTGACTGCCATGTGCTTTTCCGGGAAATCCGGGTCGGTGGTGTCTGTGACCTCGTAGAGCCGGGTGCCGGGATAGTGCTCATCCAGTTCGAACAGAGTGTACATCACATCCTCTGCGGCGTACAGGGTCGGCTCATAGAGGGAACGGTAGTTCACGTCCAGCACCTCCGCAATCTTGCGGAGCAGCTCTTCCTTGGGAGTGCGGGTGTTGCTTTCGTATTGTGCGATACGGATGTCTGCGCTCTTCTCCTCAAACCCGATGGCAATGCCCAGTTCTTTCTGGGTCATACCTCGGAGGTTGCGGGCACGTTTGATGCGGTCACCGACTGCCATGCGATTGCCTCCTGACTTAAACATATTTGTTGAACCTAGTATAGCACAGAAAAATAGGAGGTGCAATAGAAAATAAACAAAAAAGTTTAAGATTTTACCTGAAAACCCCTTGACTTAACGGAATGTGTTTAGTATAATGAGGACACCAAAAGATAAGCAAAAATGCTTAGTAAAATTGAATGACCGCCAAACTGACCCAAACCGCCAAGACCTTCTGAAAGGAAGCGAGCGCTCCGTAAGGGGACGGCACAGCACCGCAAAGGGGATATGCCTGCCGGAAGCCAGCGAGGATGAAGCGGCACCGAAATGAAACCGACAAGGAAAGGACAAAAAATGGCAAACAGCATTTTTATCAAGGCAGACGAGCTGGCAAAGGAGCTGGACATCTCGCAGGGGCTGGCGTACAAAATGATCGCCCAGTGGAACGAGGAACTGAGAGCCAAGGGCTACACGACCGTGGGAGGCCGGGTAAGCAGGAGGTACTATCAGGAAAAAATCTACGGGGCAGGGGAGGAGTGATAGGATGCCAGCCTACAAGGACAACAGGCAGGGCACATGGTACGCTTCCTTCTACTTCGAGAACTGGCAAGGTGTGAAGCAGAAGAAGCTGAAACGGGGGTTTGCCACCAAGAAGGACGCTCTGGCGTGGGAGCGGGAGTTCCTTCTTCAGCAGGCAGCAGACCTGACCATGACCTTTGAAGCCTTTGTGGAAATTTATATCACGGACAAGAAAAAGCGACTCCGGGAAAACACCTGGTCTACCAAAGAGCACATCATCCGAACGAAAATTTTACCGTATTTCAAAGAAAAACGGCTCAGCGAGATAAAGCCACGGGATGTGATCGCATGGCAGAACGAGATGCTGAACTACCGGGACAAAAACGGCAAGGCCTACTCGCCGACCTACCTCAAGACGCTGCATGGACAACTCAGTGCCATTCTGAATCACGCCGTCCGGTTCTACGGGCTGAAATCAAACGCAGCAGCCACAGCCGGGTGCATGGGGTCAGAAAAGCACAAGGAAATGCTTTTCTGGACAAAGGAAGAGTACCTCAAATTCGCAGAGGTCATGATGGACAAGCCGCAATCCTATTACGCTTTTGAGGTCCTCTACTGGTGTGGCATCCGGGAGGGCGAGCTGCTAGCTCTGACTCCGGCAGACTTCGACTTGGACAAGGGGCTGCTCTCCATCACCAAATCCTATCAAAGGCTGAAAGGCCGGGATGTGATCACCGACCCGAAAACACCCAAGAGCGTCCGGGTCATCCAGATGCCGCAGTTTCTGACGGACGAGATCAGAGACTATCTGAAATCCCTCTACAAAGTCCAGCCAGACCAGCGGATCTTTGAGGTGACCAAGAGCTACCTGCACCACGAGATGGACAGGGGAGCCAAGGAGGCCGGGGTGAAGCGGATACGAATCCACGACCTACGGCACTCCCATGTGTCGCTGCTGATTGAAATGGGCTTCTCGGCTTTGGCAATCGCTGACCGGGTAGGGCATGAGAGTGTGGACATCACCTATAAGTACGCTCACCTCTTCCCCTCAAAGCAGCAGGAGATGGCGCAGAAGCTGGACATGGAACGAAAGGAAGGATGAAGATGGAACGAGTGCTCGACCAGCAAGGCCGCTGGCGGAACAAGGTGGTAGCCTTCCGAATGTCCCCGGAAGAGGACGAGGTTCTGGAAGCCAAAGTAAAGCTCTCCGGGCTGACCAAACAGGAGTATATCATCCGCCGCTTGACCGACCGGGAAATCACCGTGGTAGGCAACCCAAGGGTCTACAAAGCCCTGCGAGATCAGATGAGGCTAATCTATCAGGAATTGCAGCGGCTGGCCGTGGATGAAGAAGTCCCGCCTGACTTACTGGAGACCCTGCAAATGGTGGCTCTGACGTTGAACGGACTCAAGGAGGAATGCGAATGACGGACAATAGAAAAACGACCGTACCGGGTGCATCTGTTGGCGCAGATGCGGTACAGTCGTCTGATAAAATTACCACCAATATTATAACAAATTCGGACAAGCAAATCAATCTGCAAGCCGCGAAAAAGTCAAACAATTTCGGGTTGAACACGGTATCAATGACCGAACTGTATGACACGGTGTATCCACCCCGGAAACCCATCGTGAACGACCTACTTTACAGCGGAACGTACCTCTTTGTAGGAGCGCCCAAGGTGGGCAAGTCCTTCTTCATGGGGCAGCTTGCCTACCATGTGGCGATGGGGCTTCCGCTGTGGGAGTACGAGGTGCATCAAGGCACCGTCCTCTATCTGGCCTTGGAGGACGATTATGCCCGGCTGCAGCGGCGGCTCTCCCGGATGTTTGGGGTGGAGGAGACCAGCAACCTCTACTTTGCAACACAGGCCAAGTCCGTGAGCGAAGGGCTCGACCAGCAGCTGGAAGGCTTCATCCGGGAGCACCCGGATGTACGACTCATCATCATCGACACCCTGCAGAAGGTGCGGGAGATCGGCGGTGACCGATACAGCTACGCCAGCGACTACGAGATCGTGACCAAACTGAAAACTTTCAGCGACAGGTACGGCATCTGCCTGCTGGTGGTTCATCACACCCGGAAGATGGAAGCCGAGGACAGCTTTGATATGATCTCCGGCACCAACGGTCTGTTGGGTGCAGCGGATGGCGCGTTCATCATGCAGAAGAAGCGGCGCACGGACAACACCGCACAACTGGACATCGTGGGGCGTGACCAGCCGGATCAGGAGCTGACATTGGAGTTTGACCGGGAACGCTGCGTGTGGGAGTTCCAAGGAGCCGAAACGGAACTTTGGAAGCTGCCGCCCGACCCGCTTCTGGAAGCGGTGGCAAAGATGCTCACCCCGGAACAGCCGGAGTGGAGCGGTGCGCCCACGGAACTGCTGGAACGTCTGCCGGGTGTGAGCATACAGGCAAACATCCTGACCCGGAAGCTGAATGTGAGTGCCGACAGGCTCTACAACGACTATGGGATTCGGTACGAAAGCAGGCGCACCCATGAGGGCAGGGTGGTCAAATTAACGCTGGAAAATTCTGGGGCGTGACGATTCGTGACGGTTGTGACGGTATTTTTGCCACTATGTAAAATACCGTCACAATCGACACAACCGACACGGGATGGTGATAACGATGAAAAATGTGCAGATTTCGCAGGAACTTTTCGTCGCCTTGCTGCATTATCATTTGAGCGGCGAAAATAAGTACGAAGAAGTTATTGAACAGGGCTTGGAGCAAAAACTGGATGCGATGCTGCGGCATGAGCTGTATGCCCAGTACAAGACAGCACCCACCGAGGAACAGCGGGAGCAGGCTCGGCAGGAGTATCTGGACAGACGAGGCGTGCCAGAAAGCTTCCGCTGGTGAGTTCCTCTATTGGCAGAGGACAGGAGCGTGTCACGCTCCTGTGAATGCAATCACGCAGGAAGGTGGTGTTGGACCGGGCAGCGGCGAGGTACAGCGAAACCCCGTCCGCAGACGGAAGCCCCCGGCAGGGCGCAAAGGCATCTTTTGATGGACGGAACGTCTGTCAAAAGTGCTTTTGCGTTACTTTCGACGAAAGTAACAAAGCCTTTGCCGTGTCCGGCACCAGTTACTTCCACAGAGAAAGGACGTGCGATTGAAAAGAACCATTTCCGCAATGCGGGGTCCCGGCTCCCTCAACCATAACCGGAGAAGTTTCACCGCTGAAAACGTAGACCCGAAGCGCAGCAGCCTGAATGTCGTGTACCGGGATGAGCCGATTCAGAAGGTGTACCACGAACTGTTTGACGAGGCAGTGAAGCGTTACAATGCCAAGCAGAAGCGCAAGGACCGCTGTATCACCGACTACTATGAGCACCTGCGGACAGGCAAGCAGGAAAAGCTTTTCCATGAGCTGATCGTCCAGATCGGCAACAAAGATGATATGGGTGTCCTGACCGAGAATGGCGCACTGGCAAAGGAACTGCTGGACGAGTATATGCAGGGCTTCCAAGAGCGGAACCCGACACTGCGGGTGTTCGGGGCTTTCCTCCACATGGACGAAGCCACGCCCCATCTGCACATCGACTTCGTGCCGTATGTGTCCGGTTGGAAAGGCAAAGGACTGGACACCAAGGTCTCCCTGAAGCAGGCTCTGAAGGCCTTGGGCTTTGCAGGCGGCTCCAAGCGAGAATCCGAGTTGAACCAGTGGATCAACGCCGAGAAAGAGCAGCTTGCTGCCGTGATGGAGCGGCACGGCATCGAGTGGGAACAGAAAGGCACCCACGAAGAGCACCTGTCTGTGCTGGACTTCAAAAAGCAGGAGCGTAGTAAAGAGGTAGCGGCTCTGGAAGCTGCCAAGCAGGAGTGCCAGACCGACCTGACCGAGATGCAGGAACAGCTGGAAACAGCGCAGACAGCCGTAGAAGCCGCTGAACAGCGGGTACAGAAAGCAGAGCTGACCTACCAGAAGCAGCGCCGGGAACTGAACAAGCTGGCTCCCATCATGGAGGGGTTGGAAAACCTGTCAACGCAGTACTCCCAGCGGCCGGAGGAATGGGTGCCAGAAGCAGCCACATTTGAGACCGCCAAGAGCTATCGGGAGAAGAAGGCCATGCCGCTGATCCAGAAGTTGGTGAAGGTGCTCTTTGCCCTCCATCGGAAGTACTGGGAGGTCAAGGACGAGCGGGATAAGTACCAGTATTTCTATCAGGACGAGAAGAAGGCTACCCATCATCTAAGCCAGCGGCTGAAAGAGGTGGAGGCTGAAAACTCTCAGCTCTATGCGATGAAACGTGATTTCAGGCGAGTATGGAACTATTTCGGTGCCGAAAAGATGCAGCAGGTCATTGGACTTATGAGGGAGCGGGAGCAGACTGCGGATAGAAGCCAGAAGAAGAACAGGCAGAACAACGTAGAGCTGTAAGTATAGCAGCCCCCGCCAGCGAATGTTGGCGGGGGCTGTACATATAAGTGATATTTTACTCAAAAAGTTCCGGGGCAATATCCGTCAGAGCAAATCCGGGAATGTCTTTCTCGTCTTTGTAGGTGCCATCTTCAGCCAGAAACTCGACCTTTGCAAAGTCCGCAACTGGAATCTCAGATTCACAGACATACCAGTTCAGGTAGTCATTAGCGGTTTGTTTGAGGGTTGAGGCAACGCTGCGGTCAGCGTTGTACTTGTCGCAGAAAGTGCGCCAAGGCAGATACCGCCAGATTTTACCATTGGTCCTGATGGTAATGCGGCACATGATTTTGTCGTTGGACAGGCCGGTATTTTTGGCACCAGCATGGTCATTGGCAGTCAGCCAGACGACAGGGTGATAGTTTTCATATTTGTCAACGGATTTATAACCAATTTTCTGCCCATTAAAAAAGAGTGGTTCGTCATGGAGTGTGACGTTGTCATATTTCAGATTGGAAGGTGTCAGAAGCAATTTCCCAGTTGCAAGAATCATCCGATACTTAATGGGGTCGGTGTAGTGATACAGTTTTTCAGGCAGCTTGGTCTTTTTTGCTTTCATAGGCTTTCCTCTCAGTTCACAGGTGTTTGACGATACGAAACTCCGTCCGAGATACAGACAGTGGACGAGATGGGGTGAGTGTACACTATTTTGGCAAAAAATGCAATATAATATCTTATTTCTTTTTAAGATATGAATGAGAATATAATTGAAATTTTACTATCAAGGGTGCGAATTTGGATCTGTTTTGCCAGACCTACAAGTGCTTGGCCAAAACGGAAACATGAGAAATGGACGATACAGAGAAAACGAACCGTCTTTTTTGCACGTGTCGTTTTAAAAAAGTGTTGATAACTACGATTGAATAGTATATAATAAAGGTAGGAGAGGGGAATCGCAGGTGAAAAGACTATTTGTATTGACCGCCGGATTTGAAAAGTCATGGGAACATATGGGGCTTGGCGATGAAGAATTGCGGGAGCTTCAGAATGTTCTGCTCGAAAACCCGGATGCTGGAGATGTGATTCCTGACTTGGCAGGAGCACGTAAAATCCGGATTCCATTGACCGGACGAGGAAAGTCTGGCGGTGGGCGCGTGATTTATGTGGATGTTGTGGTGAAGGAGCAAATTTTCTTGCTCCTTGCTTATCCAAAAAATGTGCAGACGGACATGAACCCTGCACAGAAGAAAATTATTCGTAATTTGATTGAAACCATAAAGGAGGCTTGACTTATGGAAAACTTCGATTACTTTGACGCTTTGAAGGAAAGTCTTGAGCAGGCCGTTGACTACACAAAGGGCGATAAAAGCCGTTGCCGTACAGTGGTGCGGGAAACGCCGATTCCTGCATATAAGGCAGATGATGTGGCCCGGACACGCAAGGAACTAAAACTTTCCCAGAGAGGACTTGCAACGGCGCTTGGTGTTTCTCCGAGAACAGTTGAGTCGTGGGAGGCCGGAAAAAATGCACCGTCTGGTGCTGCACAACGGCTGCTCTATCTGTTTGAATGTGATCACACGTTGGTGGAGCGCTTGGTGGCTCGCTGAGATTGAGTTTTTATCGACAGGGTATGATATCGCTTTGACGGCAATTTCCTGCACACTCAAAGTCACACAATAAACGAAGTGTGCCATTGCACCAAACAGGTTCGTGCCAATCAGATGTCGGAACGGGCCTGTCAGAGTAACATTGGGTGGAGTAGCACCTTGGCACATTTAATTTTGATGTCATATTTTAATATTGCGAAAGAACTTTTCCAAAAAAGCCTTGACAGGCCTGGGGCTGGTATGGTATTATATGAGCGGACAAGAAGAAAGCCCCCAGATGACAGTTCCAGCTGTATCTGAGGACTTCCCACGTACGATCATAATAGACGCATTGTTATGATACCAGATTTCTGGGCTTTTGTCAACGTGGGCTTGTACTATCTCAAAGAAGGAGGACGAGTGCATGTCCATGTATTTTTATGTGAACAGCAACGCTCAGCCGAACGGTGACCATGAGGTTCACCGCTCGGACTGTAGTTGGTTGCCGAGTGCGGAGAACAGGGTCTACTTAGGCTGTTTCAGTACCTCGCGGGAGGCTGTTAATGCTGCCCGGAAGTATTATCGTCAGGTAGACGGTTGTTGCTTCTGCTGCCCGGAAAGTCACCACTCTTGACGGCAGGAATGGCCCGCCCCGTATACGGGCGGGCCATTTTTTGCGAGGAGGGAAATGTTAAGGTATGATGATGCAGATCTCGGAACTTGTAAAAGCCCAGGGCGGTCTGGTACTGAGCAGGAAGGAAACTAAGGCTTCCGGAAACGGTGGCTGCCCGTACAAAAGGCTGACGCTCCGTGCATTGACAGAGGATGGAGAAATCGACAGCAGTGCTCTGGAGGACTTTTGCGCCAGTGAGACACTGAACCATGCTTGGTTTGCGTCCCCTGGAGATGTTGTGATACGACTCTTTTCACCGCTGTGCCCCGTAGTGATTGAAGAAGGGCAGGAAAAGCTGCTTGTTCCATCGCAGCTTGCCATCCTGAAGGTGAAGGACTGCACAATTCTGTTGCCAGAATTTTTGAAGATCTCACTTTCACAAAAAGAAATTCAGGAGAAAATTCGGAGAATCGAGAGCGGAACTACCCAACGAGTGGTAAAACTTGGTACCATTATGGAACTGCAGATTGAAGTTCCTGATAAGGAGACGCAGAGGCGGGTCGTTGAGATGGATACGCTTTGCCGCAAAAAGGAGCGAATGTACCTGAAACTGATGGAGCAGGAACGGCAGCTGACTGAAATTGCAATCAGGAAGATCATGGGAGGAACGTTGAGATGACGACGAAAAAAGATATTGAAAGCGCTTTGATGCGCGGCGCAGACACGCTGCGGGATACCATTGACGCCGCAAACTATAAGGATTACGTTCTGCCGGTGATGTTTGTCAAATACCTGAGCGATTCGTATACCGACGCAGTGGAAGAACTGAGCAAACAATACTCCGGTATCCGTCTGGAACGCCAGAAAAAATATCTGCCGTTCATGGTCGCAGAGGGGTGCTCATTCTATGATCTGTATCAGCAGCGCTTTGCTGACAATATCGGGCAGCTGATGAATGCGGCGATGCGGCAGATCGAGGCGGATAACAATCAGCAGCTTGCCGGTGTGCTGAGCGCAGTGGATTACAACAGTGAAAATGCGCTTGGTACCCGGGAACATAAAAATGCCATCCTCCGGGATTTGCTGGAGGATTTTGAACCTCTGGATCTTCGGCCGTCTGCGATCGAAGTCAAGGAAGGGCAGGTGCCTGCAGATGTGATCGGCGATGCGTATGAGTATATGATTGGCCAGTTTGCAAGCATGGCGGGCAAGAAGGCAGGGTCTTTCTATACTCCTGCGGCAGTTTCTGAGATCATGGCACGCATCGTGGACGTGCAGCCCGGGGAACGTGTCTACGACCCTACCTGCGGATCTGGCTCCCTGCTGATCAAAGCCGCAAAAAAGCAGAACAGCAAGGAAGTATCTATCTATGGGCAGGAGGTCAACGGTTCTTCAGTTGCCATGGCAAAGATGAATATGTACATCCACGAAATTCGGGATGCGAAGATCGGCTGGGGCGACACCCTTGCTAATCCGGTGTTTCTGGATGCAGACGGAAATCTGCTGCTGTTCGACGCCATTGTTGCCAATATGCCGTTCTCTAAGGACAAATGGGCATCCGGCTTCAACCCCGGCGGCGAATCCTCTGGAAAGGGTAAAAAAGAGTTCAAGATGGAGGCATCACTGGACAAATTCCATCGGTTTGACTGGGGCGTGCCGCCTGCAAGTAAGGGCGACTGGGCATTCCTGCTCCACATGATCGCCAGCCTGTCCGTAAACGGCCGGATCGCGGCGGTCGCACCGCATGGCGTACTGTTCCGTGGCGCGGCAGAGGGCAGAATCCGCCAGCGGGTGGTAGAAGAAAATCTGCTGGATACTGTGATCGGCCTCCCGGAGAACTTGTTCTATGGTACGTCCATCCCGGCGTGCATCCTTGTGTTCAAAAAGAACCGTCCTACCACGGATGTCCTGTTCATTGATGCCAGCAAAACGGATGAGGCAGGCAACCCGCGTTATATCAAGGCAACGAACCAGAATGAACTGGGGCAGGAGCATATCGACGCTATTGTAGACGCTTATCACAGCCGTACAGAGCAGCCCGGATTTGTGCATGTGGCAACGCGGGAGGAAATTCAGGAAAACGAATACAACCTGAACATCCCGCGCTATGTGGACACCTTTGAAGAGGAAGAGGTCGTGGATATCGCTGCTGTACAGGCAAATATCGCCCGCCTGAAACAGGAGATTGCCGAAGCAGAAGCAAAGATGGACGTGTACCTGAAAGAGCTGGGCCTGTAACAACGCAAAGAATAAGGAGGTCACACGATGACCGATTTGATTGAGTCGCGGATCAAGGCGATAAAAGAAGGAAAACTCCCAGAAGGCTATAAGCGCACCAAAGCGGGAATTATGCCTGTGGATTGGGATGGTACGATTCAGGCCAAAAAACTCTTTAAGAAACATACGGATAAAAAGCACGATGGAGACTTGGAAATACTGGCAGCTACACAAGAACGAGGAATTGTGCCAAGAAGTCAAATTGGAATTGACATTCAGTGTTCAGATGAAGGTGTAAAGGGATATAAGAAGGTTTCTAAAGGAGATTTTGTTATTAGTTTGCGTTCCTTCCAAGGCGGAATTGAATACTCGGAATATACTGGCATCATCAGCCCTGCATATACCGTCTTAAAACCTATAAAGGATATTTCAACGGGATTCTATCGGAATTATTTTAAGACGGATACGTTTATCAAACGATTGAATGGTGCGGTATACGGCATTCGAGATGGAAAACAAATCGGATACAGAGATTTTGGAGATATGTATGTTCATTGCCCTCCATTGGCAGAACAGGAACGCATTGCGGAAATTCTTATACAATGCGACCGTGTGATCGAGTTGAAAGAGCAGAAACTCGATGAGCTGAAACAACTGAAAAAAGAATTCCTGCGGAAAATGTTCCCCACAAAAGGCTGCGATACGCCGGAAATCCGCTTTCCAAGATTTACTGGTGCTTGGGAACAGCGTAAGTTGGGTGAAGTTATACGATTAAATGGACGAATTGGCTTTCGTGGTTATACAGAAAAGGATATTGTTTCAAAGGATGATGGGGGTGTTCTAACCTTTAGCCCTACAAATATTGTCGACAATAAGCTGACCACAAATTGCAAAAACACCTACATAACAAGATTCAAATATGATGAATCTCCAGAAATCAAAATTCACAATGGAGATATTCTTTTTGTGAAAACGGGTTCTACGCTGGGTAAAAGTGCCTTAGTGACAGGGCTTTCGGAAGATGCGACATTGAATCCACAGGTAGTTGTTATGCGTACCAACAATTTGAATGCAGAATTTTTAGCTGCAATGCTCGTAACAAACACAATTATTTCGCAAGTAAATTCGGCTAAAATAGGAGGAGCAGTTCCGACTTTGACAGAAACAAGAATCAAAGATTTTGATGTGGCTATTCCAGTATCTGAAGCAGAGAAAGAACAAATTGGGAAGTTCTTCGGTCAGCTCGACCGCCTTATCACCTTTCATCAGCGTGAGCTTGAAGAAACAAAAAAATACAAAAAAACATTGGCAAGACTGCTGCTGACCGGGATTGTCCGAGTGAAGGAATAACAACACAAAAAGCAGCCAGTGGAGTTTCCTGCAGGCAGCAGGACAGAGGAAAATGATATGCCGGACCACACGATTTTTAACGAACGCCCCGAGTCACAGGATCGGGCACTGAAAGTAATTGAACGATTGGGCTATACCATTGTGCCCCGCAGCGAGGCAGAACGGAAGCGCGGCTCCCGGAAAGCAGTGCTGTTTACGGAAGAATTGCAGGCATTTCTGAGCAAACAAACCTACCGATTTGGCAGTGAGACGAGGTACTTTTCTGGGGGCGCTATTGCCAGAGCGATGCAGGCGGTGGATCAGAACAGCGTGGCAGGGCTTTATGCCGCAAATAAGGAAATCTATGAATTGATCTGCGCTGGAAAGAGTATGGAGGAAGAACTCCCGGATGGCACCCGGCAGTCGTTTGATATCCAATATATCGACTTTGAACACCCGGGGAACAATACGTTTCAGGTGACCGACGAGTTCGAGGTGGAACGTCCGAACGGGAAATTTGTCCGTCCGGATCTTGTTGTGCTGGTAAACGGCATCCCGTTGGTCGTAATCGAATGTAAAAAATCCAGCGTGGATGTTATGGAAGGCGTGACGCAGAATATCCGGAACTGGGGCGAGGACTATATCCCGCATCTGTTCCGCTATGCACAGCTTGTTATGGCAATGAACCCGGATAAGGTGTTGTATGGCACCTGCGGTACACCGGCAAAATATTTTGTGTCCTGGCATGAGGATGACAAGGGCTGGCTGAACGACTGGTGCAGAAAATGCTCGCCGGATGGACAGATCCGGGAACAGGACCGTGCGCTGGTATCGTTGCTGTATCCGGAGCGGCTGCTGGACCTGATCCGCAACTTTATCATCTACGATAACAATGTGAAAAAGATCTGTAGATATAAGCAGTATTTTGCGGTTAAAAAGTGCATGGATCGCATTTTGCTGAGAGACAATGCGCACACCAGAAACGGTGTTGTCTGGCATACGCAGGGCAGTGGCAAAACGATCACGATGATTATGTTGACAAAGATGATCACCCGGGAGAGCATGAAACCCGAAAGCCAGATCCGGGAACCGCGGTTTATTATGGTCACGGATCGCGTCAATCTGGATAAACAGATCCGAGATAACTTTATCCATACCCAGATGAGTCCCCACCGAGCCAAAACCGGCAAGGGGCTGATCGAACTTTTGCAGGACAACAGCAATACGGTCATTACAGCACTGGTGAACAAGTTTGAAGCAGCAGTCAAGCAGGAATACTGCAATGATAGCAAAAATCTGTTTCTGTTCATCGATGAGGGACACAGAACGCAGTATGGAAAACTCAATCTCTACATGAACAAGGTGCTCCCGAATGCTGTCAAGATTGCCTTTACTGGCACACCACTGATCCAGAAGCAGCCGAAGGATACGAGTCGGAAGATTGTCCCGGCAAAGGACACCTATGCCAAGTTTGGCCCCCTGATTGACAAATACACCCTGCAGGATGCTATCGATGATAAAGTTACAGTGCCCATCGTGTACGAAGGTCGTGTGATTCCGCAAGAGGTCACAAGCCAGCAGATTAATGAACATCTGAAGCACATCACGGTGGGGCTGACCGAAGATGCCCGGAAGGATCTGGAAGTCAAATACAGCCGTTTTGTTACGCTGGCACAGACAGAACAGCGCCTGAACATGATTGCGTTCGATCTGCACGAGCATTTTGTCCATTATGTGCGGCCCAAGGGATTCAAAGCGATGTTGACATGCTCATCTCGCGCAGAGGCGGTCCAGCTGTTCTACAAACTCCGGGGTCTTGGAGGAATCACGCCGGCGGTAGTTATTACACCCAATTCTGCAAAAGAAGGCGATGATGAAACTAATACGCCGCAGTCTTTGAAGACCATTGCAGAGTTCTTTCGCAAAGAGGTCGATCCACTTTTCAAAAATAATTATGATGCCTATGAAGATTCGGTGACAGGACGCTTCACAGACCCAGACGGTGACGTGGATCTGCTGATTGTAAAGGACAAACTCCTTACCGGATTTGATGCTCCCATTGCCGCTGTGCTGTATGTGGATAAAAAATTGCAGGACCATACCCTTTTGCAGGCCATTGCACGTGTCAATCGCGTTTATACGGACAAGGATTTTGGTCTGGTCGTGGATTACATCGGCATTTTCAAAAAACTGAACTCAGCACTGGATCTTTATAGTGACGAGCAGTCCGGCATGAATCTGTTCGACCGCACAGAGATCCAATCGGCCATCGCAACGATCAACGACGAAAAGACGAAACTTGAAGCACTGTATCAGGAACTGTGGGACATCTTTGACGGGATTGACCGGAACGAAACCAGTGCGAATGTCTGGCAGGAACGGCTACGGGAGTATGATCTCCGTAGAGATTTTTACGAAAAGCTGTCTGCTTTTGCCAAGATGGTGGACTTTTTGTATTCCAGCTATGAGCTGTTTGAACAGGTCGGTTTTGAGCGAGCTGAAATGTATCGCAAAGATTACCTGTTCTTCAAAAAACTGAAAGACAGCGTGACGCTCCGTTTCAATGACAGTGTGGATTTTTCAAGATATGAAGACGGCATTCGTCAACTGCTCAACACCTATGTCCATGCGAAAGATGCAAAGACCCTGATTGAGCCGCTGGATATTACCAATAAGGAAAAAATGCAGGAACAGCTGGCCAGACTTGGATCTGACGAAGCAAAAGCCGAAGCCATCCAGACCCGTCAGGTCGAGGTCCTGGAGAGCCAGAGATATGTGGACCCCATTCGCTATATGACCTTTATGGAGCGGATTAATAAGACGCTTCAGGATTATCAGGAGGAAAGGAATGGTGAAAAATACCTATCAGCGATGGAAAAAATGGCTGAGGATTACCGGACTGGCCGCAGCTCGGTGGAATACCCGGAAAACATCGTGGATGATGGTGATGCAAAATCGTTTTACGGTGCAGTGTGTGCCGGAATCAAAAAATCTCTGGACGAGCAGGAGGCAGAGCCCTCCGAATCGTTGGGTAAGCTTGCGCTGGACATCAAAGCAATCATTGTGAGCCATGCGAAACGCGACTGGCGGGACAATGTGATCGTCCACAGGAACATGAAAAAGGCATTGGACGATTTGCTGTTTGACTACATGGAAGATCAAAAGCTGGACTGGCCCTTGGATACAATCGACATCATCATTGACGAGATCATGATGATTGCAAAGAAAGGCTATTGACAATGGAAACCATCAGCATAACACTGCCAACATTCGGAAGTGCAGTGACGGTCAACCTTGATCGAAAAAAAATGAAGACCTGCCGCCTGAAGGTCTATCCGAATCAGAAAATTGTGCTATCGCTGCCGCAATCCGCCCCCGACGCATGGGCGGAATCGTTCCTTATAGAAAAGAGCGGCTGGATCGAGTCGAAATTGCGATCTTTCCAAAAAACTGTCGGCTATGCCGCAACCAAAGAGATTCGGAACGGATACTCTATCCGGATGCTGGGCGAAGATATGATTTTTGCATTGTCACAGTGCGAAAAGGAATGTGTATATGCAGAGGGAAAGAAGATTCGTATCTGCTGTAAGTCACCCGAGGATCAGGCGCATGTAAAGCAGTTGTTTGAGGCGTGGTGGCGCAGGCAGGCGAAAGAGATCCTGCAGGAACGTGTGCATGTTTGGTATCCCATCGTAGAAAAATATGGTGTTGCAATGCCTGAATTATCGATCCGGAAGATGAAGACACTGTGGGGAAGTTGCAGCGTTGCACGACATGTGATAACCTTTAACTTCTATCTGATCAAGGCCAGAACGCCCTATATTGATTATGTGGTTCTGCATGAACTGGTGCATTTTCTATATCCGAACCACAGCAAGCAGTTCTATGCCTTTCTCTCCAACTATATGCCCGACTGGAAAGAACGCAAGCTCGTTCTAGATCAGGAGGTCGTACACGAATTATAATATTGCTAAACTTGAAAAATCCTTCCTTCAAAGAAAATTCAGCTCTCGAAGGTGAACCTTTGCATTTGCGCAGAATATTGCAAAGGTTGAGACGAATGTTCAGGTAAAGTGGGACGCATAATAGGTAGTTGCATCAAGAGCTGAAACACGCTATAATACAGTCAGAGGTTATTGCTCCGTGTGATACTATCCTGATACTAAAAAATCAGCAAGCCACATCTACCACGGCAATCTCATGGAAAAGTGAACATCCAAGAATAGACTTACTAAACAAATTTGATTAGTGAGGATCTTGACTTACCGAGCTCGAGTAATCCCCAACAGCACCATCACCCCGGAGGGTTCCGTGAAAACGAAACCTCCCGGGGTGTTTTTTATCTTCCAGCACGATCAAACAAGCCGTAACGTTCAAAGTATCTCCTGTATCAGCGCAAACTCTAAGCATTTTGACCGCAGTATTTTACACAAAAAGCCCGAAACCCCTTTCTTCTCTGCCTGCAGGGGAGTATAATAGAATCTGTTGTTTGCAAAATAGGAAAGGGGAAGTATCAACTATGGAATCGAAGCAGAGGCTTTTAGAGCCGCAGCTCGTCCAAACAGGAAGGGCAGATCAGTTCAGCCGCAAGGTGTTCTGCGATGGAATGCGGGATGGCGTGCCCATTGCGCTGGGCTATTTTGCGGTATCGTTTTCGTTGGGCATCGCAGCCCGCAAGGCGGGCTTTACGCCGTTTCAGGGATTTCTTGTCAGCCTGCTGAACAACGCCTCCGCAGGAGAATATGCCGCATTTGCGCTGATTATGGCAAATGCCACCTATTTTGAGGTGGCGGTCATCACCCTGATCGCCAATGCACGGTATCTACTGATGAGCTGCGCGCTGGCACAGCGCTTTGCGCCGGAAACACCCTTCTGGCATCGGCTGCTCATCGGCTATGACGTCACGGACGAGCTGTTCGGCATTACCATCGCCCGCCCGGGCAGCCTGAACCCGTACTATACCTATGGTGCTATCCTGTTGGCAGCACCTGCTTGGGCTTCCGGTACGGCGCTGGGCATTATAGCTGGTAATCTGCTGCCGCTGCGGGTGGTCAGCGCCCTGAGTGTGGCGTTGTACGGAATGTTTTTAGCCATCATCATCCCGCCGGCTCGCAAAGACCGGATCGTTGCGGTGCTGGTGGTCATCAGTTTTGCGCTGAGCTTTCTGTGCAGCTATCTGCCGGGCATCTCGGCGCTCTCCGAGGGCACTCGCACCATTCTTTTAACGGTGGCGATCTCCGGTGCGGCAGCGGTTTTGTTCCCGGTCAGGCAGGAGGAAAACGAAGATGACGCATAACAATTATATCTATATTGCGGTCATGGCGCTGGTATCCTATGCCATCCGCATCCTGCCGCTGACGCTGATCCGCAAGCCAATCAAAAACCGCTTTATCCAGTCGTTTTTATACTATGTGCCCTATGTGACGCTGGCCGTGATGACCTTTCCGGCCATCATTCAGGCAACGCAGAGCCCGGCAGCCGGTGCTGTTGCACTGGTAGTTGGCATTGCTGCCGCATGGTTTGGCGCAAGCCTGTTTCAGGTGGCTGCGGGCTGCTGTGCAGTGGTGTTCGTGCTGGAATTTTTTATCTGAGACCTTATAGCGGGGGAACAAAATGAAGAAGATCCTTGTAACCGGTGCAGGCGGCTTTGTGGGCTCCCGTGTGATGCAGCAATGGACGGGGCGGTACGACCTATGCACTTTTCCCAAAGGCTTTCTGGCAACAGCAGGGGAGGACGCCGTGCGGCAGGCTGTTTTGCAGCAGTGCCCGGATGTCATCCTGCACACCGCAGCCATTTCGGATACCGGCTACTGCGCCGATCACCCGGAGCAGGCTTACCGCGCCAATGTGGAGCTGCCGGTCTGGTTTGCCCGGGCGGCAGCTGAGACTGGCGCAAAACTGGTAGCCTTCAGTTCGGATCAGGTCTATGCAGGGGTGGAGCAGTCCGGCCCGCTGCCGGAAACTATTCCGTTACAGCCTGCCAATGTGTATGGGCAGGGCAAACTGGAAATGGAACAGCGGGTGCAGGCACTCTGCCCGAGCGCCGTGTTGCTGCGCGCCACATGGATGTACGACCTGCCGGGGTACCAGCTGCCCATCCGGGGCAACCTGCTGCTGAACCTTCTGCGTGCGGCACAGCGGGGAGAATCTGTCCGCTTTTCTGTCCAGGATTTCCGGGGCATCACCTATGTCCGTCAGGCGGTGGCGCTGCTGGAGCCCGCCCTGACCCTGCCCGGCGGGGTCTACAACTTTGGCAGCGAAAATACCAAAAACATGGTGCTGACCGCCCGGCAGTTTGCTGAGACGCTGGGAATCATGGTCGATATTCAGGAAGCTGACTGGGCACGGAATCTTGCAATGGATTGCAGCAAGCTGCGGGCGCAGGGCATCGTATTTGATACCACACAGACCGGTCTTACGCGTTGTCTGCGAGATTATGGACTGCTCTGACCACAGAGAAGCAAATTTTTCCGTATCGCACAAAAAACAGAGAAAAGCACAAAAAAAGCAGGGGATTCTGTATGCTGCCAGCAACATCAGGCAGGATAAATCATGCAGAAACCCTGCTTTTTTGCTTGTCTGCCGGAGAAAAGTTCGATTATAGAATGCAGCAATTTTTCATATAAAAGTCATACTTATTTTACATCTTATCTGCATTTTGCTATAATATTTTCGCTTTTTTGCAAAGCATCCGAACCGCATAAACCTTTAAAATCTTGAGGAGAGTGGAATTTTTGAAGGAAGTCAAGCTTGAAGAAGCGGCTTATCAGTTTGAAGCCAAAATGTCCCTGCGTCAGGCCATCCCGCTGGGCTTGCAGCATGTCTGCGCCATGTTCGTGGGCAACCTGACCCCGCTGCTGATCATTACCAGCGCCTGCGGCATTGCAGGCGGCGAGTTTGCAGACTTGCAGGTCACCCTGCTGCAGAGCGCCATGTTCGTGGCAGGTATCGTCACGCTGGTGCAGCTGTTTACCATCGGACCCGTGGGCGGCGCAGTGCCTATCATCATGGGCACCAGCTCCGGCTTTATTGGCGTGTTCAACAGCGTTGTGGGCACGATGGGCGGCGGTGTGCTGGCCTATGGTGCGATTATGGGCGCCTCCATCATCGGCGGTATTTTTGAAAGCGTGCTGGGCTTCTTCCTGAAGCCGCTGCGCAGGTTCTTCCCGCCGGTGGTCACCGGCACGGTGGTGCTTTCCATCGGCCTTTCGCTGATCTCGGTGGGCATCAACTCCTTCGGCGGCGGCAACAAAGCCAAGGACTTCGGCTCTGTGGAGAACCTGCTGCTGGCGCTGTTTGTACTGATAGTCATCCTGTTCTTCAAGCACTGGACCACCGGTTTTCTCAGTTCCTCTGCCATTCTTATCGGCATTCTGGCCGGTTATGTGGTTGCTTTCATCATGGGGCTGGTACTGCCCACCACTGGCGTGACTGCTGATGGCGTAGAGTTCACCAAGGCATGGGTACTCAACTGGAGCAAGGTGGCGCAGGCTTCCTGGTTCGCAGTACCCAAGCTGATGCCGGTCAAGGTGGTATTTGACGCCCGTGCGATCCTGCCGGTGCTGATCATGTTCATCGTTACCGCAGTGGAGACTGTGGGCGATATCTCCGGCGTGATGGAGGGCGGCATGAACCGTGAGCCCTCTGATAAGGAGCTGTCCGGCGGCGTCATCTGTGATGGCCTCGGCTCTACCTTTGCCGCACTGTTCGGCGTGCTGCCCAATACCTCCTTCAGCCAGAACGTGGGTCTGGTGGCCATGACCAAGGTGGTTAACCGTATGGCACTGGCCTCCGGTGCCGTGTTCCTGATCCTCTGCGGCCTGATCCCAAAGCTGGGCGCGCTGATTTCCATCATGCCGCAGGCCGTTCTGGGCGGTGCTGCCGTTATGATGTTCTCTTCCATCGTGGTCAGCGGCATCCAGCTGATCACCAAGGAAAAGATGACTCCGCGTCACCTGACCATCGTGTCTGTGGCACTGGGCGTGGGCTATGGCATGGGTGCCAACAGCGGCATTCTGGCACAGGCTCCGCAGGCCTTCCAGCTGATCTGCGGCGAGTCCGGCATTGTTCCGGCCGCCTTTGTGGCAATTCTGCTGAACGTGCTGCTGCCCAAGAACGATATGGCAGAATAAATTTTAACTTTTTTGCCGGGCAAGGGCTTCCAGCTGCTGCAACACCTCCGGGATGTCTGCATCCAGCAGCTCTGCGCTGTCCGCAATGTAGACCGTGCGCACCTGCGCAGGGTACTTTTTAAGCAGCACGTTGCCGCCTTTGTTTTCCGGCAGGGTGAGCAGTTCCGAAAAGAAACTGCTTCCAAACAGAACGGGACTTCCAACAAGAGGTGTCGGGTCGTTATCGGCCACGGCTCCCAGACGGAAGATTTCCCGTTCTGTTTCTTTTTGCCATTCTGTTTGGGATGACTGTTCGTGGCAAAAGCGCTCTGTCATAGTTTCTACCGTCTCCCGGCGCAGCAGGGGCTGATCCCCGGGCAGAAATATACAGCCGCTAAGCTCCGGCTGCTGCTCCAGCAGTGCCGAAAGGCCCAGTCGAACGGTATCATTGCGGCCGGGCAGACTGTGCAGCAGCACCGGGACGCCGTGCGCCCTGCACAACGCCTGCACCTCTTCCGAGCGGGTCACTACGATGCGGGCAGCGATACCGGGTGTGGCGGTGGCGTCAAAAGCACGGCAGAGCATGGGCTGCCCGCAAAAATCTGCCAGCAGCTTGTTTGCGCCAAACCGGCGGCTCAACCCGGAGGCCATGATCACGCAGCCGACCGTAAGCGACTTCTTCATACAAAAACACCCCTTCAGCAGCATTTTATAATAGTATTATACCGAAAGCTGTGATAAAATAAAAGCAGAGATATCGCAGCGATAGAAAAGAGAGGTACTGCACATGATGACGATCCGAGAATACAAGCGGGCAGAAAGTCTGGAGGAAGCGTGGCAGCTGAACCAGAAAAAGCCAAATCGCATTTTGGGCGGCATGATCTGGCTGAAGATGGAAACCATCAATGTCGGCACCGCCATCGACCTTTCCGGTCTGGGACTGGATACCATTGAGGAGACCGAGGATAGTTTTTCCATCGGCGCTATGGTCACCCTGCGCCAGCTGGAACAGCATCCGGGGCTTGCCGCCTACACCCACGGTGCCATGCGTGAGGCTGTGCGCCATATCGTGGGCGTACAGCTGCGCAATCTGGCAACGGTGGGCGGCAGCATTTACAGCCGGTTCGGCTTTTCGGATGTACTGACCATGTTCCTTGCCATGGATTGTGATGTAGAACTGTACAAGGGCGGCATTCTGCCTTTGCAGGAATATGCCCAGCGCCCCTACGACCGGGACATTCTGGTGCGGCTGATCGTAAAAAAGACACCGATGCAGCTTTATTACCAGTCGGTGCGCAACAGCCAGACCGATATCCCGGTGCTGACCTGTGCCGCTGCCCGGATGGAGACCGGAGATTACCGCATCGTCATCGGTGCGCGTCCGCTGCGCGCCGTGCGGTTCGAGCTCCCGGCAGAGCCTGCCCTTGCGGCAGAACAGCTTGCCGCACAGTTTGCCGAAAGCGTAAAGGCGCAGATTGTTACCGGCTCCAATATGCGCGGCAGCGCCGAATACCGCAGGCATCTGGCGGGCGTGCTGACAAAGCGCGCGGTGCTGGAGCTGGAACAGCGTAAAATGCAGGAGGAAAAGTAAATGCAGATCACACTTACATTGAACGGCGTCCGGGTATCCGAGGAGATCGCCCCGGATATGCTTTTGATCGATTTTGTCCGTGCACACGGCTGCAAGAGCGTTAAGCGCGGCTGCGAGACCTCCAACTGCGGTCTGTGCACGGTGTTCATGGACGATAAGCCCGTGCTGTCCTGCTCGGTGCTGGCAGCCCGCGCCGATGGACATAAGATCACTACGCTGGAGGGCTTGCAGGAGGAGGCCGCTGAGTTTGGTGCCTTTATTGCTGATCAGGGCGCAGAGCAGTGCGGCTTCTGCAACCCTGGCTTTATTATGAATGCGCTGGCTTTATTCCGGGAGCAGCCGTACCCCACTGAAGAGCAGGTGAAGGAATACCTTGCCGGAAACCTGTGCCGCTGCTCCGGCTACGAAGGCCAGCTGCGCGGCATTATGAGCTTTCTGGCATGGAAAAAGCAGAAGGAGGGCGTACAGTGAAAACCGTCAACAAACCGTTCCGCAAAAAAGACGCGATGCAGTTGGTCACCGGCCAGCCTGTCTATATGGATGATCTCATCCCGCAGGACTGCCTGATCGTCAAGTTGCTGCGCTCGCCCTATGCAAACGCCATTGTCCGCACCATCAACACCGCCGTTGCCAAAAAAGTGCCCGGCATCGAAGCTATCTTCACTTGGGAGGATGTGCCGCAGGACGCCCGCCGCTACACGCAGGCCGGCCAGACCTACCCGGAAGCCAGCCCCTACGACCGTCTGCTGATCGATCGCCACGTCCGCTTTGTGGGAGACGTGGTGGCCATCGTAGCCGGTAAGGACGAAAAGTGCGTGGACAAGGCGCTCAAGCTCATTAAAGTGGATTATGAGGTGCTGGAAGCCGTGCTGGATTTCCACACCGCAAAGGATAATCCTATCCTTGTGCACCCGGAGGACAACTGGGAGAGCCTTGCCCCCGTGGGTGCCGACAATAAGCGCAACCTCTGCGCTCATGATGAATGCGGCAACGGTGATATCGACGCTGTGCTGGCCGGGTGTGATGTGGTCATCGACCATGTGTACCACACCAAGGCCTGCCAGCAGGCCATGATGGAGACCTTCCGTACCTATTGCTCCATCGATACTTACGGCCGGCTGAATGTGCTCAGCTCTACCCAGATCGTTTTCCACGCACGCCGCAACATCGCCAATGCACTGCACATCCCAAAATCCATGGTGCGTGTTTCCAAGCCCCGCATCGGCGGCGGCTTTGGTGCAAAGCAAACCGCTGTCAGTGAGGTATACCCGGCTTTTGTCACATGGATGACTAAAAAGCCCTCCAAACTCATCTTCAGCCGCGTTGAAAGCCAGACGGCTTCTTCGCCGCGCCATGAGATGGAAATGCACGTCCGTCTGGGTGCGACCAAGGACGGTATTGTGAAGGGCATTGACCTGTACACCCTGTCTAACACCGGCGCTTACGGCGAGCATGGCCCCACTACCGTGGGTCTGTCCGGTCACAAGTCCATCCCGCTGTACGGTAAGGCGGATGCCTTCCGCTTTGTCAGCGATGTGGTGTATACCAACCACATGTCTGCCGGTGCGTACCGCGGCTATGGTGCTACGCAGGGTCTGTTTGCGGTGGAGTCTGCCGTCAACGAGCTGGCACACAAGCTGAACATGGACCCCATTGCGCTGCGCCTGAAGAACACCGTGCAGGAGGGCGATGTGATGCCCGCCTACTACGGCGCTGTAAATACCAGCTGCGCACTGGACCGGTGCGTACTCAAAGTGCGCGAGATGATCGACTGGGAGCACAAGTACCCCGCCCGGGATATGGGCAACGGCAAGATCCGTGCCGTAGGCATGGGTATGGCCATGCAGGGCTCCGGTATCTCCGGCATGGACGTGGGCAGCGCTACCCTCAAGCTGAATGATGACGGCTTCTATACCCTGATGATCGGTGCAGCCGATATGGGCACGGGCTGCGACACCACGCTGGCACAGATCGCCGCCGAGGTGCTGGACTGCCCGCTGGATAACATTACCGTCTTTGGTGCGGATACGGATTCCTCTCCCTATGATTCCGGCTCCTATGCTTCCAGCACAACCTATGTCACCGGCAAGGCCACTGAGAAGTGCGCCATGAAGCTGCGGGAACAAATCTGCAAACTGGGCGCAGAGCTGCTGGGCTGCCCGGCGGATGCCGTGGAGTTTGACGGCAAGGTCGTGTTTGAAAGCGCCGATCCCACCCGCCAAAAGACCCTGTCCGAGATTGCCTTTGCTTCCCAGTTCGGTCATAAAATCCCGCTGGAATTCACCGAGACTCACACCTCGCCTTTGTCGCCGCCGCCGTATATGGTGGGCGCTGCCGAAGTAGAGGTTGATACCGAGACCGGTGAGGTGAAGGTGCTGGAATTTGACGCCTGTGTGGACTGCGGCACCCCCATAAACCCCAACCTGACCCGTGTGCAGGCAGAGGGCGGCATTCTGCAGGGCATCGGTATGACCCTGACTGAGAACATCACCTACGACAAAAACGGCTACCCGGAGGAGAACTCTCTGTTCCAGTACAAGATCCCTGCCCGCAACGATATCGGCCACATCCATGTGGAGTTTGAGAATAGCTACGAGCCCAACGGCCCCTTTGGCGCAAAGTCCATCGGTGAGGTGGTTATCAATACGCCGCTGCCCGCCATCTCGGACGCCATCTACAACGCCATCGGCACCCGCTTCTACGAGCTGCCCATTACCCCGGAGCAGATTGCCATGGCAGTTGCAGCCAAGCAGTAAAAGCAGATGCTGAACGAAAAAGAGCTTCCGTTTCTGGCAGAGAAGGGGCATATCGTTTCTCTGGTAGGCGGCGGGGGAAAAACGACCCTGCTGTATGCCATGGCAGACCACTGTGCCCGTAAGGGCTGGCGGGTGCTTGTGATCACGACTACCCATATCCGTCAGCCTGCTGCCTGCTATGCACCGGATAAAGCGGCTCTTTCTGCCCTATGGCAGACGGGTCACTACGTAGTGATTGGCACCCCGGCAGAAAACGGGAAGCTGACCCTGCCGCCGCCGCAGCTTTTGCGCCGGATGGCACAGGCAGATGCGGTATTCGTTGAGGCGGACGGGGCAAAGCACTACCCCTGCAAGCTCCCGGCGGCGCACGAGCCGGTGCTGCTGCCCCAAAGCGATATTGTTTTGGCGGTAGCAGGG
The DNA here is from genome assembly GCF_040096515.1 of Faecalibacterium tardum. Lineage (NCBI taxonomy): Bacteria > Bacillati > Bacillota > Clostridia > Eubacteriales > Oscillospiraceae > Faecalibacterium > Faecalibacterium tardum. The sequence goes on from NZ_JBBMEO010000002.1 coordinate 114,141, forward strand.
CTTTCGGCGCTGGGTAAGCCCCTGCGAGAGGTCTGCTTCCGCTACGATACCATCCGTCCGCAGTTTTTAGCAGTTGCGCCGGATGCGCCCCTTACGCCGCCCATGCTGGCACAGCTGCTTGCAAGCACGCAGGGGGGCCGCAAGGCGGTGGGAGACCGGCAGTTTTACGCCGTACTCAATCAGGCCGATACACCGGAATTGCAGCAGCAGGGCATACAAATACAACAGCTTTTGCGTCAGCAGGACATTCCGTGCGTACTGACGCATTTTAAAGAGGAAGAACGTGCATGAGCAAGGAAGATAAGATCGTATTCTGTACCGGGGGCGGCTGCACCGCAAAGCTGGGTGCCGGGGTGCTGAGCCGTATTCTGGAAAAGCTGCCCCGGGGCGAAAAAGACCCGGATCTTCTGGTCGGATACGACAGCCGGGATGATGCCGCAGTCTACCGCATTACGGACAACATTGCACTGGTGCAGACTGTGGACTTTTTTCCGCCGATGGTGGACGACCCCTACACCTTTGGGCAGATCGCAGCCACGAACGCTCTGAGTGATGTTTATGCCATGGGCGGCGAGGTAAAGACTGCCTTAAATCTGGTCTGCTTCCCGGAGGATATGGATCTGAACGTGCTGGGCGAGATTTTGCGCGGCGGTGCTGAAAAGGTGGCAGAAGCGGGCGGCAGTCTTGCAGGCGGGCATTCCATTGCGGACAGCGGGGTGAAATACGGTCTTTCCGTGACCGGCCTTGTTGACCCGCACCGGATGTACACGAATGACACCGGCGTGCCCGGTGATAAGCTGGTATTGACCAAGGCTTTGGGTGTGGGTCTGCTGTGTACGGCAAACCGCGTAGGCGAGGCCGCCCCGGAGGAGATGGAAGCCGCCATCCGCTCCATGACCACCCTGAACAAAACGGCGGCAGAGATCAGCCGCAAATACCGTGTCCATGCCGCTACGGATGTGACCGGCTTCAGCTTTCTCGGCCATCTGCACGAGATGATGGGCGGCAAGCTTTCCTGCATCATCCATGCAAATGCCGTGCCGGTGTTGCCGGGCGCAGAAAAGGCAGCCGATGCGTTTTTGTACACCGCCGCCGGGCAGCGCAACCGCAACCATACCGGGCCATTCGTCCGGTTTAAAAACGTAAGCTTTGCCATGGAGGAAGTTCTGTTCGACCCGCAGACCTCCGGCGGGCTGCTGCTGGCGGTAGACCCGGCGGATGTAGCGGCACTGGAACAAGAACTGCGCGCCGCAGGTCTGCCCGCAAGCATTGTGGGAAAGATCCTGCCGAAACAGGAAATTGAGATCACCGTAACAGACAAATGAGAGGAGTAATCAGCATGGCAGAATTTATCAAAGTGGATGCGCTGGGCGATGCCTGTCCGCTGCCTGTCGTCAAAGCGAAAAAGGCCATTTCCGAGCTGCAGGGCGCGGGACAGGTGGAAGTGCTGGTGGACAACGAGATCGCTGTGCAGAACCTGACCAAGATGGCACAGCAGAAGGGCTATCAGTACAGCGCCGAAAAGCTGGAGGAGCGCAAATACCGTGTGCTGTTCACGCTGGGCAAAGTAGAAAGCGCACCGGCAGAGCAAGCCCCTGTCTGCGTACCGGATGCCCGCACGGATACGGTGGTGGCTATTTCCGCTGCCGTTATGGGCGAGGGCAGCGAGGAACTGGGCAAGACCCTGCTCAAAGCCTTTGTGTTCGCACTGACCCAGCAGGACAAGCTGCCCAAGACGATCCTGTTCTATAATGGCGGCGCAGCGCTGACCTGTGAAGGCTCTGCCATGCTGGAGGATCTTAAGGCATTGGAAGCACAGGGCGTGGAGATCCTGACCTGCGGTACCTGCCTGAACTTCTACGGCCTTACCGAGAAGCTGGCTGTGGGCAGCGTGACCAATATGTACACCATTGCCGAAAAGCTGACACAGGCAGGGAACGTGGTAAAGCCGTGATTTATTTTGACAACGCAGCCACCACCCTGCATAAACCACCGCAGGTGGAACAGGCTATTGTGGAGGCACTGCATACGGCTGGCAATCCCGGGCGCGGCGCACACGAGCCTACGCTTCACGCCGCACGGGTCGTGCTGGATACCCGTCTGGCGCTGGCAGAACTTTTCCATGCGCCAGACCCTTCCTGCATCTTTTTTGCCGCCAATGCAACCATGGCGCTGAACACAGTGCTGAACGGCGTGCTGCATCCGGGTGACCATGTGATCACAACGGTATGCGAGCATAACTCCGTTCTGCGCCCGCTGTACCGGCTGCGGGCGCAAAGGGTAGAGGTCTCCTTTACAGGCGTGGATGCAGCTGCCCGGCTGTGCTACGACCAATGGGAAGTATTGCTGCGTCCCACGACCCGGGCACTGGTGGTGACGGGAGCTTCCAATGTGACCGGCAACGGCATAGACCTTGCCCGCGCAGCGGACTTTGCGCACCGGCACGGTCTAGCGCTGATCGTGGACGCAGCCCAGACCGCAGGTGCGCAGCCCATTGATGTGCAGCAGCTGGGCATTGATGCTCTCTGCTTTACCGGGCACAAGGCGCTTTTGGGGCCGCAGGGCACCGGCGGCGCTTATGTGCGCCCCGGCCTGTGTGTTGCGCCGCTCCTTGTGGGTGGCAGCGGTGTGCACAGCTTTGACGAAACGCACCCATTGCAGATGCCCACCGCACTGGAGGCTGGCACACTGAACGTACACGGCCTTGCCGGGCTGTGTGCCGGTGTACAATGGCTGCTGGAACAGGGCGTAGAAAACCTTGCTGCCCGGGAAGCCGCCCTTGCCCGCCTGTTTTATGAGCAGGTGCGCACTGCGCCGGGCGTAACAGTGTATGGTGATATGACCATGCAGCCCCGTGCGCCCATTGTAGCGCTGAATATCGGGCAAGAGGATTCTGCCCGGGTGGCAGATATCTTGTGGGAGGACTATGGCATCTGCGTGCGTGCCGGAGCGCACTGTGCTCCGCTGATGCACAAGGCGCTTGGCACTGTGGAGCAGGGCGTAGTACGGTTCAGCTTTTCCCATTTCAATACGGAGCAGGAGGTGCAGCGGGCAGCGCAGGCGGTCTGCGCACTTGCCCGGGAACTTTTATGCGAATAAAACGAAGCTATATTGTGCTTTCCTTCCGTACCACTTTAGAGGCTATGGAGTGGGAAAAGCAATGCCATGCCAGACAGGTGCCCGGGCGTCTGATCCCGCTGCCGCGTGAGATCTCGGCGGGGTGCGGGCTTGCATGGCGTATGCTGCCGGAGGACTGGCAAAGCTGGCAGGCAGCACTGGATCAAACACAGTTTGATAAGGTAACGCCTGTGGAGCAATAACAGAGGGAGAAAAACACCAATGAACAGACAAACGCTTGCAGACGTTCTGCAAGATACAAACCAGACCGGCAGCTATACGCTGGCTACTGTGCTGGAAGGCGCAGAGGCGGGCAGTCAGCTGCTGCTGCGGGACGGAGATGCCCTATGGCAGACCCGGAGCGCCGAGCTTTTGCAGCGGCAGCTTGCCGTCCTGCAAGCCTGTACCGCCACGGGCTTTCTTACGCTGGACGGGCGGCAGGTATTTGCCGAGCGCTTTGGTGCTGTGCCGCAGCTGGTAGTCTGCGGCGGCGGTCATGTGGCGGCTGCTCTTGTAAAGCAGGCAAAGCTTCTCGGTCTGCCGGTGCTTGCCATAGACGACCGGGAGGAATTTGCCCAACAGCTGCGCGCCGCCGGAGCGGATACCGTGCTTTGTGCCCCATTTGCACAGGCACTTCAAAATGTGCCCGGCGGGGCAGAGACCTATTTTGCAGTGCTGACCCGCTCCCACGCCTTTGATTTGGATTGTCTTACCCAGATTTTGCAAAAACCTGCGGCCTATGTAGGCATGATGGGCAGCCGCGGACGTGCCGCATTGGTGCGCCGTCAGCTGCTGGAGGCCGGGTTGGACAACCAGCGGATCAATGCACTCTGCGCGCCCATTGGCCTTGCCATCGGGGCGCAGACGGCTGCGGAGATCGCGCTTTCCATTCTGGCGCAGATCGTGCAGGTCAAGAATGCCCGCCCACAGACCGAGGGCTATCCCATCACCTTGCTGGATGCGATAGTGCAGGCAGAAAAAGCCAGCACCCCGGCGGTGTTGGCTACCATTGTTACGCGGCACGGCTCCACTCCGCGGGATGTGGGCGCAAAGATGCTCATTATGCCCGATGGCCGTACAGTTGGCAGCGTGGGCGGCGGTATTATGGAGCATTACACGGTACAGGCTGCTCAGAAGCTGTTGGCACAGGCTGCGCCCGTTCTGCAATGCCTGCAGCTTTCGGCTGACGGCAAAAACGAGGATGCGGCCATTGCTGCCTGTGGCGGTTCCATGGAGGTGCTGTTGCAGACACTTTTCCCCGGGGAGGAAGCAAAATGAAAAAGGATGCCTTGATCATCGTACGCGGCGGCGGCGACCTTGCCACTGGAACCATCCACCGGTTGTGGAGCGCTGGGCTGCGGGTGCTGGTACTGGAAACGACACAGCCCGCGGCCATCCGCCGTCAGGTGGCTCTGTGTGAAGCAGTGTATGAAGGCGAAACAACTGTTGAGGGTCTGCGCGCTGTCCGCATTGAAACATTAGAGCAGGCGCAGTCCGTCTGGGCGCAGAGCGCTGTTCCGGTGCTCATTGACCCGGAGGGAGCCTGTATTGCCCGGGCAAAGCCTGATGTTGTGGTAGATGCCATTCTGGCTAAGCGCAACCTTGGCACCCGCCGGAATATGGCACCGCTGACCATTGCCCTTGGCCCAGGCTTTGTTGCTGGGCAGGACGTGGACGCCGTGGTGGAGACCAAACGCGGCCACCGGCTGGGCAGGATCATTCGGGAGGGAAGCGCTATCCCCAATACCGGCATCCCCGGCGTTATTGGCGGGTACGGTGCAGAGCGGGTGATCCATGCACAGGCCAACGGCGTTTTTATGAATGTGCGCAAGATCGGCGATTTAGTAGAGAAGGGTGAAGTTATTTCCACCATCCGCACCCCGGAGGGGAAAGATATCCCGGTCACTGCACAAATTTCCGGTATTCTGCGCGGATTGCTGCGCAGCGGCTATCCGGTCACACCGGGCTTTAAGATTGCGGATATCGACCCCCGGCGGAAGGAGCTTTCCAACTGCTTTCTGATCTCGGATAAATCCCGCTGTATTGCCGGCAGTGTACTGGAGCTTGTCTGTGCGCAGGTGTGGCAGTAAAACCTATATAAAAATAACCCCTGCCGTTTTGCGGAAAGGTCTGCAAATACGGCAGGGGTTTTATGATTCTATGTTAGTTGCGATAGCAGCGGTCCTGCCCTACAAGCCAGTTTTCGCACAGGCGCTGGGCTTCCTCAAGACTGCGGCTCTCGCAGTCAAAGAATGCACCGCGCATAGAGCAGTAGGAGTAGTGCACCTTAGAAACACCGTTGCCATCCTTGAAGCGCTCGTATCGTTCTTCACCGGGCATCAGAAAAAGCTGTTCCATGGTTCCTTCTCCTTTGTTTTCAAGCAGTATAAACGGCCGCCGGGCGGCGGCACACAACGCTTGCTATTGTATCACGATGGAGATCGGTTTGCCATTGTCTTTTTATCCAAAGATACGCCAGCTTTTTCTCTGCGGTTGTGTCAAAGAAGGGCTTGACAAATCATTCATGCAAACTGCGTTCCTTTTCCAGCGCTGCTTTCATGCCGTGGATACGCCCCAGTGCATAGGAGAGCATTGCTGCGCACAACAGGTTCAGCCAGCCGCAGCGAGCTTGATTTAGAGAGTTCGTTATGCCAAGAATCAGGTTTGCCAGACAGATCAGGGAAAGCATCCGGTCGATACGGCTCAGATGCGTCAGACGGGAGTCGATATCCGAGAGCAGCTCAAAGCTGCCAAGCTCCGCTTTCCGACGGAAGTACACCCAGTTGACACAGCCACCGATATACTCTGCACCCAGCTCCTTTACAAAGGCGCGGTAATCGCTGCTGGGGTTCATCTCCAAGCGGATGATAAATTCGCCCGGTTCGCAGCGTACAAAGGTATAAAAGGAAAACCCGGTATTGTCCAGTACCCAGCCCTCCTGCGCCATCTCGTTCAGCCAGCGCTCTTCTTTTTCAAAATCCCACACAAAGAAAAGTTTGAAAACGGTTTTCTTTTCCCTCATAAGGCTTCCTCCTTCAGGATGCTCTCACCATTTGCCACAAGCTGCTGCAAGCGGGCAAGCTCATGCTTTAAAACCTGTACACCTTCTGCGGTAAGCTGGTATTCCTTTTTGCGGCTGCCGCTCTCGGCAGGCAGGGGACGGATCCAGCCTTTATCGCACAGGGAGGTCAATGCACCATACAGTGTCCCGGCGGCAAGATGGACTCTGCCGCCGGAAAGCTGCTCTGTCTGCTGCATGATGCCATAGCCGTGCTGTGGATGGTAAAGAGACAACAGGATGTAATAGGTCGATTCGGTCAATGCAAGGTTTTCCATACTGAAATACTCCATGGATTCTATCGGACGTCTTTATATCGTCAACCGATATATCGCACTTAAAGTATATCGCCTCACGATATACTTTGTCAAGTGTTTTCAGAAAAAAGTCATCAAAATGCTTTAAGACACAGTTCGTATGGAAAAACCGATGGAATGTAGGAAAATATTTTGTGCACTTTTCATAGTTTTCTTCTGAAGATTTTGGTGGTACAATATAGTCATCAAATTCTGCAATTCGGGAGGAGCTCCATGGCGGAAAAGTGTATTGAACTGGATAGTGTAGAGATCGCAGCGGCTGTTTTTGGCAACTGTGATCGGAATATTCGCTTGTTGGAAAAAGAGTTTTCAGTCACCGCTGTCTGCCGCGGTACACAGCTGCGCATTTCCGGCGAGCCTGCCAACGTGGCCGCTGCGAACCGCGCCGTGGAGGGAATGCTGCTTCTGATCGAGAACCGCACCCCGCTGGAGGATCAGACCGTGCACTACTGCATCAGTCTGGCGCATGATGGCGCGGAGAAGCGGGTAAAGGAGCTGACAGAGGATTTTGTTACTGTCACGGTCAAGGGACGCCCGATCCGTCCCAAAACGCTGGGACAGAAGGAATACCTGAGCGCCATCCGTTCCAATGCCATTACCTTCGGTGTCGGCCCGGCGGGTACTGGCAAGACCTATCTGGCCGTAGCCATGGCGGTAAAAGCCTTTAAGGCCAAGGAGGTCTCCCGTATCATCCTGACCCGCCCGGCGGTGGAGGCAGGGGAGAAGCTGGGCTTTCTGCCCGGTGACCTGCAGCAGAAGGTAGATCCCTATCTGCGGCCGCTGTACGACGGCCTGTTTGATATGCTGGGCGCAGAGACCTACGAGCGTCTGGTGGAAAAGCAGATCATCGAGGTGGCACCGCTAGCCTATATGCGCGGGCGCACACTGGATGATTCCTTTATCATTCTGGACGAGGCGCAGAACACCACACCGGAGCAGATGAAAATGTTCCTTACCCGTATGGGCGTAGGCTCTAAGGTGGTCGTTACCGGCGATGTGACCCAGATCGATTTACCGGGCAGCACCCGCAGCGGTCTGGTGGACGCGCTAAAGGTGCTGAAGGATGTGAACGGCATTGCACAGTGCTACTTTACCGATAAGGACGTTGTGCGTCACCGGCTGGTGCAGGAGATCGTTAAGGCTTACGAGCGTGCCGCCCATCCGGCTGCCGAAGCGGAAAATAAAGAAAACAAAAAGAATTTTAAGTAACCCTTTGAAAGGAGTGGACCGATATGTCCAACAAAGTTTTGATCACCAACTCCCAGAAAGCTGTCAAGGTGCCCTCTGGGCTCCGCATCCTCATCCGCCGTGCCTGCAATGCCGTGCTGGAATATGAGCATTTCGACCGCCCCGCCGAGATCAGCGTTACCTTTGTGGACAACGCTGCCATTGCCGAGCTGAATAACCAGTACCGCAACAAGCCCATGCCCACCGATGTGCTGAGCTTTCCTCTGGGCGAGAACGGCAAGTATGATATCGACGAGAATAATGGCTGCATGATGCTGGGCGATATCGTCATCAGCATGGAGCGTGCCATGGAGCAGGCGAATCTGTATGGGCATCCGCTGCAGCGGGAGGTAGCCTTTTTGACCGTTCACTCCATGCTGCATCTGCTGGGCTACGACCACGAAAACGGCGGTCTGGAAGCCATGCGTATGCGCGAAAAGGAAGAGGCTGTGCTGCTGCAGCTGGGTCTGCCCCGCACGGTCAGCTACACGGAATGATATTTCTTCACTGCAACAGAACATAAAAACAAGACAGGAGTTCACTTTGAGTACTACAACACCCGTTCAGGAGCATTACGACACCTCCTCTGTATTCGTTGCTGTCATCGGACGGCCGAACGTGGGCAAATCCAGCCTGACGAACCTCTTGGTTGGCGAAAAGGTGGCTATCGTCACCTCCAAGCCCCAGACGACCCGCACCCGCATCACCGGCGTGATCACCCGGGGGCCGCTGCAATATGTGCTGCTGGATACCCCCGGTGTGCACAAAGCTCACAATAAGCTGGGCAAACGCATGGATAAGACCGCCAGCGATTCCATTGCGGATGTGGATGTTTCCATGATGCTGTTCGAACCCTACGGTGCACTGAACGAATCCGAGATGGTGCTGGTGGAGGCGCTGCAGCGCAGCGGCCCGGCCATTGCGGTCATCAACAAGACCGACCTTGTGAAAGATCCTGCCGACCTGGAAGCCCGCAAGGCAGAGCTGAAGGCGCTGGGTGTATTTGATGCAATCTACACTATCAGTGTGCGCAACAAGGAGGGCAGTGAGGAACTGTTCGATGCCTTGAGCCGCTATGCCGTGGAAGGCCCCCATTACTTTGATGACGACGCTTATACCGATATGCCGGAAAAGGAGCTGGTGGCCGAGGTCATCCGCGAAAAGGCACTGCTCTTTATGCGGGATGAGATCCCGCACGGCATTGCAGTGGTGGTGGAGCGCTTCAAGGAGCGCCCGGGCACAGACCTGATCGACATTGATGTGAACATCTACTGCGAGCGGGAGAGCCATAAGGGCATGGTCATCGGCAAGGGTGGTGCGATGCTGAAAAAAATCGCCAGTGCTGCCCGCACCGACTGCGAGGAGTTCCTGGGCTGCCGGGTCAATCTACAGTGCTGGGTCAAGGTAAAATCCGACTGGCGGGACAACGAATTTTTGCTGAATAACTTCGGCTTCAAGCAGAATCCATCCAACCGCTGAGCGCTGCCAAAGCAGGACAGTTTTCCCTTGTATGCTGTGCTAGAATCAGGCTGACACTATAACAAAAGCAGCCTGTGTACAGGAAAGGGAAGGAGTGCTGAAAATGGATGCTGCTGCAAGCTGGCAGGCCTTTGCCTGCACGGGGAATATTCTCCGTTATCTCGATTACAAACAACGGGTGCAGCTGCCCGCCGAGCATCCGGCAGGAGAAACAGACGATGGAACCATTTGTGACCATGGGTCTGGTACTGAAGGAGACCCGCTATAGAGAAGCAGATCGCATTCTGACGATCCTCACCCCAAAGCTGGGTGTCATTACAGCAATGGCTGCAAACAGTCTGCGGCTGAAAAGCAAGCTGTTCAGCGCCTGCGGGCTGTTCTGCTATTCGGAGTTTACGCTGGTGCCAGGACGCAATATGTATACCGTGCGGGAAGCCGAGGTGCAGAATATCTTTCATGGCGTTTCTTCCTCCATTGAAGGGGTAAGCCTTGCCATGTATCTTACTGAGCTGGCTGCTGCGCTTTCGCCTACCGGCGAGGAAGCGGCCCGGGAATTGCGTCTAGTGCTGAACAGCCTGTATATGATCAGCGAGCATCGCACCGACCTGCGGGTGATCAAGGCAGTATTTGAGCTGCGCACCATGAGCGAGTGCGGCTTTATGCCGCAGCTGGTCTGCTGCCGGGACTGCGGCACCTACGATGAAGGAGATGCCTTTTATCTGGACGCACAGGAAGGGCATCTGCTTTGCGCGTCCTGTGCGGCAAAGGCAGGCAAGAACTGCAATCTGGACAAGGCTGCGTTGTTTGCGCTGCGCCACATCTGCTTAGTAGAGGACAAAAAAATATTTGCATTCAAGATCTCTGTGGGCAGTCTGGCAAAGCTTTCCACAGTGGCTGAAAACTATGCCCTGACGCATCTGGATAAGCCGCTGAAGAGCTATGCCTTTTTGAAAAGTGTGCTGCCCTGACCAAAAAGGAACAGTATGGAAACAAGCTACTTAAAAACATTAGAACTGGATAAGATCATTGCCCGTGCAGCAGAGGGCTGCGTATGCAAGGAAGCCCGTGCCATGCTGCTGGCTATTGAGCCGCAGTGCGACCCGGATGAGGTGCGCTATGCACTGGAGCAGACAGATGCCATCAACACCCTGCTGATCAAAAACGGCTCGCCGCGCTTTGGCGGAGTGGAGGGAGTCAGTCAGCTTGCCGCCCGTGCCGTAAAGGGCGGTGTGCTTTCCATGGGCGAGCTGCTGATGGTGGCCGGTGCGCTGCGCAATTTTCAGCACCTGACCAGCTGGTACGGCTCCTCCGAGCATGACGCGCTGCCGACCGATGATCTGTTTTACGCACTTGCACCGGAACCGGGTCTTGAGCAGCAGATCTCAAGTGCCATTCTGGCACCGGACGCCATGGCGGATACCGCCTCCCGCACTCTGGCAGAGCTGCGCAAGAAGATCCGCGCCACCGAAAACAGCATCCGCGACCTGCTGGAAAGCATGGTGCGCAATATGGATACCTCTAAATACTTGCAGGAAAGCGTGGTTTCTATGCGCAACGGCCGGTACGTTGTGCCGGTCAAGAGCGAGTATCGCGGCGAGGTCAGCGGCATCATCCACGATGTATCCTCTACGGGCGCTACGGTGTTCGTGGAGCCGCAGGCTGTGGTGGAAGCCAATGCGCGCATCCTGCAGTACCGTGCACAGGAGGCGCAGGAGATCGAACGCATTCTGGTGGCCTTTACCGCACAGGTAGCCGCCATTGAACCGCAGTTCCAGTACAGCTACAAGGCCATGCTGGAAATCGACATCTTACTGGCGAAAGCGCGGCTTGCGCTGGAGCTGAAGGCCTTTAAGCCCGCTGTGCGCACAGATTCTTCTTTTAATCTGATCCGCGCCCGCCACCCACTGATTGATCCGCAAAAGTGCGTTCCTGTGGATATTGCACTGGGTGGAGAATACGATTCTCTTATCATCACCGGCCCGAACACTGGCGGTAAAACGGTCACTCTGAAAACCGCCGGTCTGCTGTGCGCTATGGCACAGTGCGGTTTTCTGATCCCGGCAGACGAGCGCAGCGAGATCTGCGTATTTGATGAATTTTTGGTAGATATCGGCGATGAGCAGAGCATTGAGCAGAGCCTTTCCACCTTCTCCGGCCACATGAAGAAGATCACCGGTATTCTGGAACTGGCCATGCCGCACACCCTTGTGCTGCTGGACGAGCTGGGTGCCGGTACCGATCCCGCCGAGGGCGCCGCGCTGGCAGTTGCCATCATTGAGGAGCTGCGACGCCGTGGCGTTCTGCTGATGGCGACCACCCACTATGCAGAGCTGAAGGTCTTTGCATTGGAAACAAAGGGCGTGGTCAATGCCAGCTGCGAGTTTGATTTGGAGACCCTACGCCCAACCTATAAGCTGAGTGTGGGCGTACCGGGCAAGTCCAACGCTTTCCTGATCAGCGAAAAGCTTGGCATTCCCAACCGCGTCATTGAGGCTGCCCAACAGCATCTGTCTGCCGAGGATAAACGTCTGGATGCAGTTCTGGGTCAGCTGGATGATCTGAAACTTCAACTGAAAGAAAGCCAGAACGAGGTGGAGCAGCTACGCAACGAAGCCTCCCATCAGCTGGAAGCCGCCCGCAAAAAGCGGGACGAGCTGATCCAGCAGGGCGAGAATGAATTGGAAGCCGCTCGTGCCAAGGCACGCACGCTGGCACAGCAGGTGGAAACGCAGGCCTACGCGCTGACTGACGAGCTGCGCCAGCTGCAAAAAGATGAGCGCATGAGCGCCCAGCAGAAAGCGCAGCGCGCCCGCGAGATTGCCAAAAAGGAGACCGAAAAGCTGTTTGCCGGTACGGAGGTGGTGCATAACCCCGTTAAGGAGTTTGTGCCGCTGAAGGAGGTAAAGGTAGGGCAGGAGGTCTGCATTGCAGAGCTGAACCAGCTGGCCACCGTTCTGGCGCTGCCGGACAAAAACGGCGATGTGCTGGTGCGTGCCGGTATCATTAAGACCAAGGTACCCCTCAAGGGCCTGAAGCAGCCGGAAAAGCTGGTAAAAGAACCCACTGCACCAAAAACCAAAGCGCAGCAGCGGTATTCCCGCCTGACAGGCGATACCAACCGTCCCAACGGCAGGGTAGAGCGCGTACAGCGTACTGCCAAAATGGAGTGCAACCTGCTGGGGCTGACGGTGGACGAGGCACTGTCGGAGGTGGACTCCTTTATTGACCGCGCCATCCTGAACGGACAGACGGTGGTCTATCTGATTCACGGCAACGGCACCGGCGCACTGCGCACTGCCATCCATAAACATCTGCGCGGCAACCGCATGGTCAAAAGCTTCCGTCTTGGTCATTACGGCGAGGGCGAAAGCGGTGTAACGGTTGTAGAACTGAAATAACCCAGTAAAGACTGTCTTTTGAAAAATTGGCAGTCTTTTTTTGTTGCAGAGCAGGGAAAAGGCGAGTATACTCGTATTATAAATGTAAAACGAACAGGAAGTAAAACTTTATGCCAACCAGTCATCGCAGACCCGCAAATAAGCATAGTGAACGCAAAACGCACCGCCGCAAAGCCCAGCGTCGGATTTTGCATGGACTACTGCTTGTTTTTGCGGCATTGATGCTCTGTTTCGGCCTGTTTTTATGGAAGGCGGCACTGGAATTGAACGCACCCGCAGCACCCGCAGTCTCGTCCGCAGAGGATGATTTTCGTCCGGTGGTGGGCGACCCGCCGTACCGGGTGGCAATAGACGCCGGACATGGAGGCAGCGACCCAGGCGCAAGGGGAGTGGTCGAGGAAAAACAGGTCACAGCAGCAACGGCTGCTGCGCTGCTTCAGTGGTTAGAAGAGGATTCTAATTACATTCCGTTGCAGACCCGGGAAAGCTTTGATGAAACCGCGACACCTGCCCAACGTGCAGCCACCGCCAGTGCCCAAAGCCCGCAGCTGCTGCTGTCCATCCACGGCAACTCCGCAGCCAATGGCTCTACGGCATCCGGCTTTGAATGCTATCCGGCAGTGCCCGGGCGCACATGGCATCAGGAGAGCTTTTATTTTGCCCGGCTGCTGGCCGGCGGAATGCAGAGCATCGGCGCAAAGCTGCGCGGACGTGGGGGAGTGCGGTACATTTATTATCTGGAAAACGACCAGAAGCAGCTGGTGGAGAACACATACACACAGGTACGGCCTGAGCGCAGCTTTACGCTGCTGGAAGATGTGGATTGTCCGGCAGTGTTGGCAGAGCAGTGCTTTGTAACGAATGCCGAGGATGTAGAGCGCTTTGGCAGCGAGGAGAGCTGCAAAGCTGTGGCACGCATTTATTACGAAGCTATCTGTGCATATTTCGGCACAGAACCGCTGCCGACGGAATGAGCATCGTATCACCGACGCAGAAAAAGCGATACTGCTTTTATAGCATGACTTGTAACGCACTGGAACGGCTACCGCAGGCATAAGTCGAACGCTTGAACACACTGGTAACGCGTTCAATGGTGCAGAAGCGGGCACATACAAAAAGAACAACATCCACAGAAGCTGCTGGAAATCTGACAGAAAGAGAGAAGGGCAGCTTCTGTTTTTTTTGATTATTGATGTTTCGTATAATGCACGTTATGCGAAACTTAGGGAAGTGAAAAAAGCCCATTTCCCGGATTTTTGGAGTTCCAGCCTCGGCTGGCTCATTTTTTGGCTTAGTTCAACCGTTCTACGCATTCTGCACTTTTTATCATATTTTATTGTTTTATTTGTCACACACTTACAGACAGGTTGTTCCTGTGTTGTGCGCTGTCGAATCGGTTCGGTTCTGATTCATGTTGGTTCGATTGTTCTTGCAGCTTCTTTGCGTTTGCTTTATAGTGATTCATGCTGCGCCTTATAATTTACAGTTTGCGGTTGCGTTTGTTCATTCCAGTTGGTTTTTGCGCTGACATGGCTTAATACGTTTTTGGCAGAATCTCCTGAGGACGCTCCTGTATGGCTGCTGACTGCTTATAATGCAAATTATAAGGACCTATGACGTTATCCGGTCAAGCCGTATCGCGCCATAGGTCCTTGAATCGTCTTATTAGATGTTTTGTGCGGGTTTAAGTATCGCTTGATGAATCGTCAGTTTCTTCGATAGACATTGCCGAAATATTTGCCCGAAAGCCATTCTGTGCAGCGCCCTTAAAGGCAGCCATCGGGCCGGACGGTTCAGAAGCGTCCTCTCCCGCCGGGGCATTTTCGGCAGATGTCTCCCCTGCCGCCTCTGTTGTATCCAAGCTTGCTTTTGTGGCTTTTATGGGCAGTACCTTGCCCAGCGGATTTTCTTCAATGGCAGAGCGAACCTGAAATTCTTGTAGGTGCGTATAAATTTGCGTTGTTCCGACGCTGCTGTGACCCAGAAGCTGTTTGAGGGTAAGGATATCCACATTGCCGGTTTGATACATCAACGTAGCGGCGGTATGGCGCAGCTTATGGGTGGAAAAGCCCTTCAGTCCGGCGGCCTTCATTGCGCCGGAGATCAGCTGTTCTACCCTGCGGTTCGAGATACGCTCCTTGCGCATCCGCGTAATGAACACGGCTTTTTCCTTGGGTGAAAGCCCTTCCATAGTATTGCGCTTGCGCAGATACAGTTGCAGTGCCTCCACACAGGCATCGTTCAGGTAGACCATGCGTTCCTTATGGCCTTTGCCGAACAGGCGGATCTGCCGCTGCTCTAAGTCAATGTCTCCAAGATCCATACCCACCAACTCTGCAAGACGCATACCGCAGTTGAGGAACAGCACCACCATGCAATAATCCCGCTCCGGGAAATCGCTCTGGGTCTGGGTACTCTCCAAAAGCGAGATGGACTGCTCTGCCGTCAGGTACTTGGGCAATACTTTATCCTGCTTGGGCGGACGGATGGCCGCCGTAGGGTCCTCGGATAGGCGGTTGACCTGATTGACCAGATAATCATAAAAGCCGTGCAGGCTGGCCAGCCGCCGGGCGGTAGAGGATTTTTTGTTGCCGCACTCCCGGTTCAAAAAATACAGATATTCGTAGATATCCTCTTTTGTTATGCTGCCCCAAAAGGCCGTATCCAGCCCTTTGGGGTCGATCTCCTTAAACTCTGCATCTGCGGCCACAAGCCCGCGGCGGCGCTTCATAAAGCGGCTGAAGGAGCGTAGGTCACAGTAATAGCTGAACGCCGTATTGGCGCTTTTGCCGGCGATCACTTCAAGATAACGTACATATTCCACAATATCCGGGGCAGCATCCTCAAAGGGTGCATGCTTGCCGGGATTTCTTTCGTCCAGATAAATCGACATAGGTTCCTCGTTTCATCACAGGCGGTCATTTTTCAGCGCATTAATGGCATCTGCAATATACGCCGCACCGACCAGCTTCATGCCGGGGTAATCAGCGGCATTCAGGTGTGCAAGGCTGTGCTTGGGGATAACTGCACGCTCAAAACCGATACGCTCTGCCTCGTGCAGACGCTGTTCCAAATTGGGCACGCTGCGTACTTCCCCGCCCAGACCTACCTCGCCAATGGCGATAAGCTTATCGCTGACCGGGCGATCGAGCAGCGAAGAGACCATGCTCAGACAGACTGCAAGGTCGCAGGCGGTATCCCGCAGTGCAATGCCGCCCACGATATTGACATAGACATCCAGATTGCCAAAAAAGTACCCTGCCCGCTTTTCCAGCACGGCGATCAAAAGATTCATGCGGTTATAGTCGTATCCACTGCAAGCACGGCGAGGTGCCGGGAAATTCGTCTTGGTGGCAAGCGCCTGTATCTCGCTCAGGATGGGACGGCTGCCCTCCATGGTGCAGGCTACACAGTTACCGGAAACTCCCAGCGGACGTCCTTCCAATAGCATCTGGGAGGGGTTTTCGATCTCGGCAAGTCCTGTTCCGGTCATATCGAACATTCCCAGCTCATTGGTAGAGCCATAGCGGTTTTTGGCTGCCCGCAGAATGCGGTACGGCAGCATCTTATCACCCTCAAAGTAGAGCACCGTATCCACGATATGCTCCATGACCTTGGGGCCTGCAATCGCACCATCCTTGTTCACGTGACCCACGATAAACATGGGAATTTCCTGCTTTTTGGCGACTGCCAGCAGCCGCGCGGCGCTCTCCTTCACCTGACTGACTGTGCCGGACGAGGACGAGATATCCATGCAGCGCATGGTCTGGATAGAGTCGATGACCACAAGGTCCGGCTTTTCCTTTTCGATCAGACCGCAGATCTCATCCACGTCATTTTCCGCCGCCAGAAAAATGTTATCCTGCGGTACCTTCAGCCGCGCTGCACGCAGCTTGACCTGCCGGACAGATTCCTCGCCGGTGATATACAATACGCTGTGCTGGTTGGAGATGGCGCCGCACAGCTGTAACAGCATAGTGGATTTACCCACGCCCGGCTCACCGCTCAAAAGCACTACGCCGCCCAGCACGATGCCGCCGCCCAATACGCGGTCCAGCTCCGAGATACCGGTCAGGATGCGGCTTTTTTCCTCCGTGGTACTGATCTCTGACAGCCGTCGGGCGGTCAGGGTGGTCACGCCCTCCTGACGAGCCGCAGCAGCCTGCCGGGCAGCAGGAGTCCCCGCCTTGGGTGCCTCGGCTACAACGTCCTCGTTCATGGTATTCCAGCTGCCGCAGCTGGGGCAGCGCCCCATCCAGCGGGGGCTTGTCTCTCCGCAATTGGAGCATACATAGACGGATTTCAATTTCATGTCTGTCCCTCATTTATTATGGTCTTTTGTTATTGTAACACACTGTGCCAAAACCCGCAAGAAAAGGATGCTGTTCACAGGCGACTGCCAAGATACGAAAGCCCTGCTGCCGCACCGCACAGCGGCAGCAGCACCACCATGGTCAGCAGATATTGTCCCAGCAGTGCCTGTACCCCGGGGCGGGCTTGTCCGCCGGGATGCCTGCGGAAGGAGTAGGCGTGGATCCGGCTGCTGACCTGCAAAGCACAAGCCCCGAAAAAGCACAGACAGCCGCTTGCTGCTGCTGCCGGCAGGCCTGTCCACAGCAGCGCCAGAAGTACCGTTTTCCATCCGCCTGCGGCGCAAAGCTGTACCATAAGCAACCCGCTGCCCAAACCGTACAACATCATGCTGCCAAAGATCATCACTGGCCCAAGGGCAGACAGCCCCAATACCAGAAACAGGCTGACCACAAGGCCGAGAGCCAGATATTCCATGCCGAAAAGCTGTACGGTACCCTGCAAGCTGCCCGGTGCAAACAGCCTTTGCCATGCCTCCAGATAATACTGCAGCAGTTCTGCCTGCCGGGCATCGCATACGGCCTGCAATACACCGGCTGCCGTGCGCCCCAGCAGAAAGGCCGCAGCCAGCAGCCAGCAATCCCGGGTGGCGTGCCGCTTTGACGGGATGCAGGGTTCTTTTTGCGGCAATTTCTCTACGGTTTCCGGTACAGTCGGCAGAGTGGGCTCCGCTTTCTGTACTGGCAGGCTGACCGTCTGCGGCAGCAAAGACAAGGCTTCTTCCGGTTTAGTTTGTTCATAGATCCACATACGCTGTTTTCCCCTCTGATGTATTCGATTTGCCAGATTGATCAACGAAGTGCATGCCTGCGACTGCGCAGAGTGACGCCAAGCAGCCCGCCAATGCAGCCGCAGAGCAGTACCGCCAGAATGCGGCACACCACAGCAGACTCGGAGGCTGTGCCGTTCCATACAGCAGAAAGCACAAGCGGTGCCGCCAAAAATGTACTTTGAAGCAGTCCTGTCAACAGACCGCGCGCCTTTTTTCGGAACGCTGCCGCCAGTGCACTCAGCAAACTGCCCATGCATACGGCTGTTGTGGCAAGCATCGGCACTACGCTGCCGGAGCAGCCCTGCCCGGCCATCAGCTGCGCAAAACCGGCCAAAGCTGCCGCTGTTACAGCTACCCCCAACGCCCCGAAAAGCAGAAACGAAAGAAGTTCCGCCGGGAAACCTCGAGATTCAGACATAACAAAACCGCCTCCCTGCACATAGTCTATGCAGGGAGGCGGTTCATGTATGCACGGTGTAAACGCTTACTTCTTGTCGGCAGGAGCCTTGTCCATGTTCAGCTTTTCGACCGAAGAGATAGCAGACTTGGTGAAGCGGATCTTCACGCGGTCAGCGCCGGTCTCCAGAACAAAAGTGTCGTCCTTGATGGCGACAACGCGGCCAATGACACCACCGATGGTGGTGACCTGATCGCCGATCTCCAGACTGCTGCGCATAGCGGCATCCTTCTTTTCCTGCTTCTTCTGGGGACGGTAGATCATGAAGTACAGCAGGACCAGCATCAGTGCCAGCGTGAAGAACAGGCTGATATAGCCTTCGGACGTGGTAGTCAGAAATTGCATGGGCAAAATCTCCTCTCAAAAATTCAGATAATGCTATTATACCCTCTTATCAGTCTTGTTGCAAGGCTAAAGTTTAAATTCGGGTATCCAGAAGCTTCACATATCTATCGTGGAAGGCGGTAAAGGTACCGGCATCCAGCTCGTCCCGGATGCGTTCCATCAGGTGATTGTAGAACCACAGATTGTGCATCACGGTCAGGCGCATACCCAACATCTCGTCTGCCTTGAGCAGGTGCCGGATGTAGGCGCGGGAATAGTTGCGGCACACCGGGCAGCCGCAGGCGGGGTCAATGGGACGCTCATCCCGCTCATACTTTGCATTTTTGATGTTGATGATGCCGCTCCATGTGTTCAGGTGACCATGGCGGGCGTTGCGGCTGGGCATAACGCAGTCAAACAGGTCTACGCCGCGGGCCACAGCCTCAATGATGTTGCCGGGGGTGCCGACGCCCATCAGATAGCGGATCTTGTCTTTGGGCATGTGCGGTTCCACCTGACTGATCATCTCATACATCACTTCGGTGGGCTCGCCCACAGCCAGACCGCCGATGGCGTAGCCGTCCAACTCCAGCTCGGCGATCTGCTTCATGTGCTCCACGCGCAGGTCTGCATAGGTACAGCCCTGATTGATGCCGAACAGCAGCTGATCCGGGTTGACAGAGATGCCCTCGTGCTTCAGGCGTGACATCTCAGCCTTGCAGCGCTTCAGCCAGCGGGTGGTGCGCTCGCAGCTGTCCTTGGAGTAATCGTGCTGGGCGGGGTTCTCCACACACTCATCAAAGGCCATGGCAATGGTAGAGCCCAGATTGGCCTGGATCTGCATGCTCTCCTCCGGACCCATGAAGATGCGGTGACCGTCCAGATGGGAGGCAAAGGTCACGCCCTCCTCAGTGATCTTGCGCAGCTTTGCCAGACTGAACACCTGAAATCCGCCGCTGTCGGTCAGGATAGGCCCATTCCAGCGGGTAAACTTGTGCAGACCGCCCATATCCGCCACCAGCTTGTCGCCGGGACGCAGATGCAGATGGTAGGTGTTGCACAGCATGACCTGCGCGCCGATATCCTTCAGATCCTGCGCCGACAGGCCGCCCTTGATGGCACCGGCTGTGGCAACGTTCTGGAAGGCAGGGGTCTGCACCGTGCCGTGCACGGTTTTGAACTCGCCCCGCCGGGCGTTGTGCTCCTGCTTGAGCAGGGTGTAGGTCGTTAAAGAAGGCATGATTCGTTCCTTTCTGCGCACGGAAAACAGCCGTGCAGCCTCGATGCAGGCCACGAGCCTGCAAGTTATCAGAATGATCACAGCAGCGGTCTGCCGTAATTGTAAGGGGAGCGGCGGATGCATATCGCATCCTTACCTTTCACATACAAATATCGCAAAAAGCGCGAATTTTGCATCAGACTATCAGCATCGCATCGCCAAAGGAGAAGAAACGGTACTTCTCTGCCACAGCTACCTCATAGGCGTGCATGGTCTTTTCGTAGCCGTACAGGGCGGACACCAACATGATCAGGGTGCTCTCCGGCAGATGGAAGTTGGTGATCAGACCGTCGATGCAGTTGAACTTCACCCCAGGGTACAGGAAGATGGAGGTGTTGCCGCTGCAAGCCTTGATCTCACCGTACTTGGCAGCGGCAGCCTCCAGTGTGCGGCAGCTAGTGGTGCCCACGGCGATGACGCGGTGGCCCGCGGCCTTGGTCTCGCGGATGCGGCGGGCGGTCTCCTCGCTGATGGAGTACCACTCGCTGTGCATCTTGTGGTCGCTGATCTCGTCCTCCTGTACAGGGCGGAAGGTGCCCAGACCAACGTGCAGTGTGACCTCGGCAATGCCGACCCCCATGGCGCGGATGGTGTCCATCAGCTCCGGGGTAAAGTGCAGCCCGGCGGTGGGAGCAGCTGCGCTGCCCAGCTCCTTGGCATAGACGGTCTGATACTGGCTCTGATCCTCCAGCTGCTTTGTGATGTAGGGCGGCAGCGGCATCTTGCCAAATTCATCCAGCTTTTCATAAAGCGTTTCGGTATCATAATAGAATGTAACGTACTTGTTGCCGTCCTCCATGGTCTCATCCACCACGGCGGTCAGACTGCCATCGCCAAAGCTCACCTTTGTGCCGGGCTGCATCCGCTTGCCGGGCTTTGCCAGACACTCCCACTGGTCGCCCTTCACCTGCCGCAGCAGCAGCAGCTCACACACGGCACCGGTAGGCTGCTTGACGCCCACGATGCGGGCGGGCAGCACCTTGGAATTGTTCACCACCAAAAGATCCCCCGGCTCCAGAAATTCCGGCAGGTCGCGGAATACCTTGTGCCGGATGCTGTCGTCCTTTTGGCTTAAAACCATCAGCCGCGCAGCGTCCCGCGGAGCTGCGGGCTCCTGTGCAATAAGCTCTTTGGGTAAATCATACCAAAAATCTTTTTTTAACATAGTGTGCATTTGCCTTTCCGATGATTGACACGGACAACGTATCAATGATATCATAGAATCTGTATAAACAGTATCTATTATATTGCATCGCTGTCCGGTTTGCAAGCCGTGTTGTGCACAATGATAAGATTTGCTGTTTTGTTTTTTGAAAGGAAAGGTGCTGGAAATGGAAAGACAGTATAAAGTGGGTATTGTAGGCGCAACTGGCATGGTGGGTCAGCGTTTTGTGACTCTGCTAGAGAATCATCCCTGGTTCAACCTGACCGTACTGGCCGCATCCGGCCGCAGTGCGGGCAAGAGCTATGAGGATGCAGTAGGCTCCCGCTGGGCCATGACCACTCCCATGCCGGAGAGCGTGAAGAAGATGACCGTTCTGGACGCTTCCAAGGTGGAGGAAGTGGTTTCGCAGGTGGATTTTGTTTTCTGCGCTGTCAATATGCCCAAGGACGAGATCAAGGCACTGGAGGAAGCATACGCCAAGGCTGAGTGCCCGGTGGTCTCCAACAACAGTGCCCATCGTTTCACCCCGGATGTTCCCATGGTGGTGCCCGAGATCAACGCCGACCATATTGAGATCATTCCCGCCCAGCGCAAGCGTCTGGGTACCAAGCGCGGCTTCATCGCAGTCAAGTCCAATTGCAGCCTGCAGAGCTATGTACCCGCCCTGCATCCCCTGATGAAGGACTTTGGCGTAAGCAAGGCACTGGTGTGCACTTATCAGGCCATTTCCGGCGCAGGCAAGACCTTTGACCGGATGCCCGAGATCGTGGACAATGTGATCCCCTACATCGGCGGCGAGGAGGAAAAGAGCGAGCGCGAGCCGCTGAAACTGTGGGGCCACATCGAGGGTGACCAGATTGTCAATGCCGAGAAGCCGGTCATCACGGCACAGTGCTTCCGCGTGCCTGTTTCGGACGGCCACACCGCAGCCGTGTTTGTAAGCTTTGACAAAAAGCCCACCAAGGAGCAGATGCTGGAAGCATGGGCGAATTTCCGCGGTCCCGCACAGGAGCTGAACCTGCCCAGCGCCCCCAAGCAGTTCCTGCACTACTTTACCGAGCCGGATCGTCCGCAGCCCAAGCTGGATCGCAACACCGAGAACGGCATGGCTGTGTGCATCGGCCGTCTGCGGGAGGATACCCTGTTTGACTACAAGTTTGCCTGCATGAGCCACAACACCCTGCGCGGTGCTGCCGGCGGTGCTGTGCTGCTGGCCGAGCTGCTGGCAGCAAAGGGCTATATGGACTAATGCCTGAATTTTTGCGCGATACACGCAGCAAAGGAGTTTTTTACTATGAAGAAGCCTGTCTTTTCCGGTGCGGGTGTTGCCATCATCACCCCGATGTACGAGGACGGAAGCATCAACTTTGACGAGCTGGGCCGCATTATCGAGGATCAGATCGCCCGCCACACTGATGCCATCATCATCTGCGGCACCACCGGCGAGTGCTCTACCATGACCGATGAGGAGCAGCTGGCCGCCATCAAGTTCGCCGTGGATACGGTCAATCACCGCGTACCGGTCATTGCCGGTGCCGGCTCGAACGATACCGACCACGGCTGCGCACTGGCAGCAAAGTCTGCTGCCTGCGGTGCCGATGCCCTGCTGATGGTCACCCCCTACTACAACAAGACCTCGCAGGCCGGTCTGGTGGCGCACTTTACCGCCATGGCCGAGGCTGGCGGCATCCCGGTCATCCTGTACAATGTGCCCTCCCGCACGGGTTTGAACATTGCACCCGAGACCGCTCTGGAGCTGAGCAAGCACCCGCTCATCAACGGCATCAAGGAGGCCTCCGGCAACATCTCTCAGGTGGCCAAGGTGGCTGCACTGTGCGGTGATGCGCTGAATATCTACTCCGGCAATGACGATCAGGTGGTTCCCCTGCTGGCACTGGGTGGCAAGGGCGTTATCAGCGTGGTGTCCAATGTTGCGCCGGAGCTGGTGCATAACTGCTGTCAGGCTTTCTTTGACGGCGACACCGCCAAGGCCTGCGCTTTGCAGCTGGAAATGCTACCGCTGGAGGAGGCTCTGTTCTGCGAGGTGAACCCCATTCCGGTCAAGTACGCCATGAACGTGCTGGGCTGGAACGCAGGCGAATGCCGTCTGCCGCTGGTAGAACCCAGCGATGCCCACAAGGAAAAGATCGAGCAGGCTTTGCAGGCTGCTGGTCTGATCAAGGAATAAAAAGCGTACAGAATGCCCGGGAATTTTCAGCTTCCGGGCATTCTGCCATATTATAGAAACGAGGAAACAACAATGACAGAGATCGTGATTCAGGGCATTGGCGGCCGCATGGGCCATGTGCTGTGCGATATGATCGCACAGCGGGAGGACTGCCGTGTGGTGGCCGGTATCGATATGAAGGACGGTGAACAGAACGGTATCCCGGTCTACGACAGTCTGGAAAAGCTGAACGGCAAAGGCGATGTGATCATCGACTTCAGCTCCCCTGCCGCAGTGGAAAAGGCACTGCCCTACTGCCAGAGCCACAAGCTGCCCATCGTGGTGTGCACCACCGGCCTTTCAGAGGAGTTGCAGCTGAAGGTAGTGCAGCTGTCCCGCAGCGTTCCGGTGTTCAAGAGC
Organism: Faecalibacterium tardum; assembly: GCF_040096515.1. Lineage (NCBI taxonomy): Bacteria > Bacillati > Bacillota > Clostridia > Eubacteriales > Oscillospiraceae > Faecalibacterium > Faecalibacterium tardum. The sequence continues at coordinate 137,692 of NZ_JBBMEO010000002.1, forward strand.
GCCAATATGTCCATGGGCATCAACGTGCTGGCCGAATTGTGCAAGCGCGCCTCTGCCGTGCTGGGCATCAACTATGATATCGAGATCGTAGAGCAGCATCACCACAACAAGCTGGATGCTCCCAGCGGAACGGCGCTGATGCTTGCAGACGCCATCAACGAGCAGAATGACGGCGCGTATCATTATGTGTACGACCGCTCTTCCGTGCGCCAGAAGCGTGATCCGAAGGAAATCGGCATCAGCGCTGTGCGCGGCGGCAGCATCGTGGGCGACCACGAGGTTCTGTTCTGTGGCCCGGACGAGGTGATCACCCTGCGGCACACCGCCTACTCCCGCAGCATCTTTGCCAACGGCGCAGTGAATGCTGCGGTCTATCTGGCAAAGAAGGAGCCGGGTCTGTACGATATGGGCGACCTGATCGCCGCCCTCTGAAAAATAAGCTGCCCCGGCATACGCTGGGAGAAGAGGTGAACGATGAAGCAGGATCCTTTAAAGCGGCGGCGTCCGGCTGCCCGTAAGCGCGGCCGAAAACAAACGCTCCGGGCAGTGGTGCTGTCGGTTCTGACGGTGAGCGTGATCGCACTGTGTCTGGGGATCTGGACAAAGCTGCCGGGAAAAGATGTACCGGTGGGCGGCATTGCGCCGCCGGAGGAGACGCTATCCCCTGCTTCATCTGTTACGACCCCGGAGCCGGAACCTGAACCGCAGCCCGTAGTGGAAACCATCCGCTTTTCTGCAACAGGAGACAACCTGATCCATGCTCCTATCTATAAACAGGCCGCCCGCCGGGCAGGCGAAGATGGAACGTACAGCTTTGATTACTGTTATGAGCACATTGCTCCTTTCTATGCCGAGCAGGATGTGAACTGGATCAATCAGGAGACCCTTTGCAGCGACACCCTTGCACCATCCACCTACCCATGCTTTTCCACCCCAGGTGACTGTGCGCGGGCACTGTACCGTGCCGGGGTGCGGGTGTTCAGCCTGTCCAACAACCACACCTACGATAAGGGCGCGTCCGGCATTGCGGCTACACTGCAATTCTGGGAGTCCATGCCGGAGGATGTGGTCACCACCGGTCTGTGGCACGGTGAAGAGGACTACGACCGCATCCCGCTGCAAACCGTCAACGGCGTCACGATTGCGTATCTCTCCTACACCGAGCACACCAACGGCATCCGCCAGAACAAGAATATGACGGCCAATGTCATCTACACCAGCCAGACTGATGTGATCGAGCGGCAGGTGCGGCTGGCACGCCAGCAGGCGGATTTTGTGGTGGTTGGGGTGCACTGGGGCGTTGAGGATAGCCACGCCATCGTGGACAGCCAGTGCACACTGGCGCAGAATCTGGCAGACTGGGGTGCAGACGTCATTGTGGGCACCCACCCCCATGTATTGCAGGATGCCCAGTGGCTGACCGCAGCGGACGGACGGCGAAGTTTTGTCGCCTTCTCACTGGGGAATTTTCTCAGCACCCAGAGCCGACCGGATCAGCTGGTAGGTGCCATCCTGACCTTGCAGCTGCAAAAGACCACACAGCCGAACGGCTCAGTACAGTGTGAAGTACTTGCGCCGCAGCTGCACCCTACCGTGACCCATTACGATGCCGGTAAATCCAATGTGCGCACCTATTTTTTAAGCGATTACACGCAGGAATTGGCGGCAGCGCATGGTGTGCGGGCAAATTATTCTGATTTCAGCCTTGACAGGATACAAAAAATCGCGCAAAATAATATCAGCACATCCTTTTTAGCACTTACATAAAAATGTGAAATGATTGAGCGTTGTCCGGCAACCCGGGCAGAACGGAGGACTTTTTATGTACGGAGTATCGAAGATCAATATCGAGACCGACCTGATGATGATCAGCGTGCAGGACGTGGCGTTCCGGGGCAACAGCCTGTCCCGCTATCTGGATATCTTTGCAGAAACCGGCGTGGTGGTGGATATGATCAGCCAAAGCACCCCACATGGCACCACTATCGATTTCAGCTTTACCGCATCCAGCAGCGATCTTCCGCTGGTGATGAAAGCAATCTCGGCGGCAAATCTGGACAAGGACGCCAAGGCTTCTCCCCTGATCAGCGTGGGCTACTCCAAGCTGAATCTGTTCGGCGAGGACATGGTCACCAGCTGCGGTGTGGCTGCGCGGGCGCTGAATGCGCTGGCTATGGCCGGTATCGAGGTGCTGCTGATCACCACCAGTGATCTGGATATCTCTCTGCTCGTCCACGCTGAAAACGAGGACGCCGCTTATGAGGCGCTGAAAAAGGCATACGAACTGTAACAGTAATCAACCGGGGCCGAAGGGGCAGTTTCCCTTTCGGCCCTGTTTTTGCGGAATGCGCAGAAACAGGCAAAATTCCCTGCTGAAAGAAGGAAACCGGAATGAAAGACCCCGCAACTCTTGTACATAGCGTCCGGCAGCGGCTGCTGGCACATTTTGAGAAAAGCGCGCCGTTTGCCCCGGAAGCCCCTGCAACGGAAGCTGCGCCTGCGGACGGCGGGCAGTTGCTTTATGCGCCGGTCACCGGACGCATCCGGGCACTGACCCGGATCAAGGACCCGGTGTTCTCCAGCGAGGTGTTGGGCAAGGGCTGCGCCATCGAGCCAAGCTGCGGCGAGGTGGTAGCACCCGCAGACGGCATCGTGAAAAAGATCGCCAAGACTCACCACGCTATCAGCCTGCTGTGCGACAACGGGTTGGAGGTGCTCATTCATGTTGGCATGGACACCGTGGAGCTGAAGGGCAAGGGCTATGAGCTATTTGTACAGGCTGGCGATCATGTGCAGAAGGGACAGCTGCTTTTCCGGTTCGATCTGCAAGCCATCGCAGCGGCAGGCTACACGCTGACCACTCCGGTGATCGTGACAAACAGCAACCGGTTTGCACGGATAGAGCCTTTGCTCTCCGGTCGGGTAACTGCTGGGCAGCAGCTGCTGCGCGTCAAAATGTAAAAAATGGGCCAGAAACGCCTGCGGACGTTTCTGGCCCATAAATTTTATAATGCTTTTTACAGCGTGACCTTGTGGTAGATCTTTTTGCCCTTCTTGATAACGATACCCTTGGCCAGCTGCTCTGCGGTAAAGCTGACGGTAGGAGCGGCGACCTTTTCGCCGTCTGCCAGCACACCGCCCTGCACCACCAGACGGCGAGCCTCGCCGTTGGAAGCAGCCAGACCGGCCTTGACCATCAGGGTCAGGATGCCAATAGCACCGTCCGTCAGGTCAGCCTCGGTCAGCTGGGTGCTGGGCATGTGCTCGGTATCCATTGCGTTGCCACTGAACAGTGCGCGGGCAGCATTCTGAGCCTTTTCGGCCTCTTCCTTGCCATGCACCATGCTGGTCATCTCGTAGGCAAGAATCTCCTTTGCCTCGTTCAGGCGCTGATCCTGCCAGGTGCTCATCTCGTCGATCTGCTCCAGCGGCAGGAAGGTGAGCATACGGATGCACTTCATCACATCGGCATCGCCCACGTTGCGCCAGTACTGGTAGAACTCGAAGGGACTGGTCTTGTTGGGATCCAGCCAGACAGCGTTGCCGGCAGTTTTGCCCATCTTCTTGCCCTGAGAGTCGGTCAGCAGGGTCACGGTCATAGCGTAGGCATCCTTGCCCAGCTTGCGGCGGATCAGCTCGGTGCCGCCCAGCATATTGCTCCACTGGTCGTCGCCGCCGAACTGCATATTGCAGCCGTAGTGCTGGAACATGTAGTAGAAGTCGTAGCTCTGCATGATCATGTAGTTGAACTCTAAGAAGGACAGACCCTTCTCCATACGCTGCTTGTAGCACTCGGCGCGCAGCATATTGTTCACGGAGAAGCAGGCGCCCACCTCGCGCAGCAGCTCAACATAGTTCAGGTCCAACAGCCAGTCGGCGTTGTTCAGCATCAGCGCCTTGCCCTCGGAGAAATCGATAAACTTCTCCATCTGCTTCTTAAAGCAAGCCGCATTATGGGCGATATCGTCCTTGGTCAGCATCTTGCGCATATCGGTACGGCCGGAGGGGTCACCGATCATCGTGGTGCCGCCACCGATCAGAGCGATGGGCTTGTTGCCTGCCAGCTGCAGGCGCTTCATCAGGGTCAGCGCCAGAAAATGGCCGGCGGTCAGGCTGTCAGCGGTGCAGTCAAAGCCAATGTAAAAGGTAGCCTTGCCGTTGTTGATCAGGTCGATGATCTCCTCATCGGTAATCTGAGCTACCAGGCCGCGGGCTTTCAGTTCTTCGTACAGCGTCATGGGAAAAACCTCCTGTTTTTGGGGCAGAGGAAACAAAAAACGCCCTCTGCCAAAATTGAATTTGGCAGAGGGCGAGATAACTTCGCGGTACCACCTCTGTTTGCCGTTTCCTCACGGAAGCGGCCTCACGAGTGCACACCCCAGAGTAGAGTGACACTCCTGCGTCTTTAACGCTCGCACGCGGCACAGCCTACTAGCCTTACGCATTCAGCCTGCAGCTCCGGGAGGTATTTCCCCTGCTGTTCTGTAATCCCTTGCACCGACCGGGACTTCTCTGGACAGAACGCTTCAGGGTACTTGTTCCCTTCATCGCCATTAACAATGCCTACTCTATCACAAGACCGCTGCCTTGTCAAGAGCCGTCTTTTTTTGCAACACGGAAATCAATTTTCCTCTAAAGGCTTCCCCCGGTCGGGGGAAGCTGTCGCCGAAGGTGACTGATGAGGGCGCAGACAAGCAGCAGCTTACGGGTAGTTACCCCTCATCCGGCGCTACGCGCAATCTTCACCCAAAGGGTGAAGGCTTTTACTTCGGGACAAACTTCAAAAGTTGATTTCCATGTTTTTGCAAAAACTGCTCAGTCGCCGTGCTTGCGCTCCTGCAGCATCTCTCGTGCATTGGCGCGGGAAAGCTCGGTAACGTGGTCACCGGAGATCAGACGCGCCAATGCCTCTACGCGGCCGTTTTCGTCCAGCGGATGGATCTCGGTATAGGTGCGCTCGTTAGATACATTCTTCTGGATGAGCAGATGGCAGTCGGCCAGCGCTGCGATCTGCGCCGTATGGGTGATGCACAGGATCTGATGTCCCTGTGCGCTCTGACGCAGTACCTCGCCAATGCGTCCGGCTGCCTTGCCGGACACACCGCTGTCGATCTCATCATAGATCACGGTAGGCACAGCGTCCTTATCGGCCATTGCATTCTTGATAGCAAGGGTGATACGGCTCAGCTCGCCGCCGGACGCGATTTTTGCCAGCGGCTTGGGCGCTTCACCGGGGTTTGTTGAGATGTAGAACTCGATGCTGTCCTGCCCATGGCTGGCCAGCGGGCCGCGGGTGTGCCGCAAGGTCATACGCACACCCGGCATATTCAAAAAGTCCAGCGTGCCGGAAATGCGGGTGTTCAGTTCCTCAAAGGCTTTCAGCCGGGTCTGGGTCAGCACCTCTGCCTTTTCCCGTGCTTTTGCGTAAAGACGCAGCTTTTCTGCTTGCAAGGCATCATAGCGCTGCTGGGAATGCTGGATGTTATCCAGTTCCTCCCGGGCCTTCTGCCCAAAAGCGATCACGTCCTCCACCGTGCTGCCGTACTTGCGCTTCAGCCGATACAAGAGATCCAGCCGCTGCTCTACCTCGTCCAGTTCTGCATCGTTGGTGTCGTAGGCATCCAGCCGCCCGATCAGATCTGCGGCCACATCCTTGGCGTTATAGTATAAGTCCAGCAGCTGCCCGGCGGCGGCTGTAAGCGCGGGGTCCAGCTGCGCGGCAGCGTCCACCGCATTGGAGGCTTCCCCCAGCAGATCCACTGCGCCTGCGGCATCATCACTGCCGGAAAGCAGCGCATAGCTTTGTGCCAGCCGGTCCCGGATGGCAGACGCATTGGACAGCACCTTCCGGCGGTTTTCCAGCGTCTGCTCCTCACCGGCAGTCAGCCCGGCATCCTCGATCTCCTGCACCTGATACTGCAACAGGTCGATCTTGCGCTGTTTTTCGGCCTCATCCGTGATCAGAGCGTCCAGCTCCCGCTTGACCTGCACCAGTTCCCGGTACAGGGTATAGTACTCCTGAAAAACAGTGCAGTTCTGCGCATAATCATCCAGAATGTCCAGATGATGCGCCGGATTGAGCAGACCCACCGAATCGTGCTGGCCGTTGATATTGATCAGACCGCCGCACAGCTCCCGCAGAACGGCTGCCGTGGCCGGCATCCCGTTGATGCGGCAGCTGCTTTTACCCTCGGCGGTGATCTCGCGGCTGAGCAGCAGTGCTTCCGAGCGCTCGTAGCCGGACTGTTCAAGCTTATCCAGCACAGCAGGCGGCACCTGCTCAAAGGCGGCGCGGATCACCGCCTTTGCAGCCCCGGTGCGCACCAAGTCCTTAGAGGTGCGGTTGCCAAGGATCGCATTGATGGAATCGATCAGGATGGATTTGCCCGCACCGGTCTCGCCGGTCAGCACATTCAGCCCCGGTTCAAAGTGCACCTCCGCCTTCTGGATCACGGCAACATTTTCAATTTGCAGGCTGCTCAGCATGGCTTCGTTCTCCTACTGTCATCTCTGCCCCACATAGCGGGTCAGCTCCGAACAAATGGTCTTTGCATCGCGCTCCGAGCGCGCAACAATTAAGAAGGTGTCGTCACCGGAAAGAGTACCGACAACGTTTTTCCACTGCAAGGCGTCAAAAACCTCACAGGCAGCATTTGCCATGCCGGAATAGCATTTTACCAGCACAACGTGCCCTGCATAATCCACCCCCAAAACGGACTCGTGAAAGATGGTCTCAAAGCGCCCTTGGGTCTTGGGGTTGAAGCTTTCGTTCCGGCTGGAAACATAGCGGTAACCCTCGGTGGTGGCTGCCTTTACAAGGCACAGCTCTCGGATATCGCGGGAAACGGTGGCCTGCGTTACCTCAAAGCCTTCGTTCCGCAGGTGTTCCAGCAGCACCTCCTGTCGGCTGATGGGATGCTCCTGCACAAGACGCAGAATCGTCTGTAAGCGTTCCGCTTTTGTTTTTGTATCTTCTTTGCGGCTGCGTGCCATCTTAAAAATCGCCTCCCGTGTTATTGTCTTTTGCGCAGTTTCTGGTCAATGGCCTGAAACTGGTCTGCCCGCCCAAAGGTGATAAGCTTGACGTTTTGATCGGACAGACGGATCTCTGCGGTGGCACCCGCCTTGAGGGGGTAGCCCGTACCGCCGTCACAGCTGATAAATACTTCATCATCTGCCACCTGTCCCACGCAGACGTTCAGCTTGCGCTCCTGCGCAAACACCATGGCCGGGCTGGCCAGACTGTGAGGGCAGATGGGAGTCACCACGACGCCCTTGGTCTGCGAGTCCAGAATTGGGCCTCCGGCTGCCAGCGAGTAGGCCGTAGAGCCGGTAGGGGTCGCCACAATAACGCCATCGCCCCGGTAGTGCTCTACCAGAATATCATCGCAGTAAATGCTGAAGTCGATGGCCTGCTGCAAGCGCCCTTTGGTCACCACCACATCGTTGAGGGCGTGACCCTCCCAGCCATCCTGACCAAGCACCCGGGCATATAAAAGCATCCGGTTATCCAGCTGGAACTCGCCCCGCGCCACGGCGGACAGCTTTGTTTCCATTTCGCCGATCTCGCAGGTAGCCAAAAAGCCGCAGCGTCCCAGATTGATGCCGAGGATGGGCTTTGCGTACCGGAGCGAAAGATTCGCTTCGTGCAGGATGGTACCGTCCCCGCCGATGGTCAGGATCACGTCAGCGCGCTCCAGACACTGCTCCAGCGGCAGATAAACGACCCCTGCCGTGCTGTTTTCTTGCAAAGCATCGTTCATCAGCACGGCTGCGCCGTGGGTCAGCAGGATCTGCGCCGCACGCAGCGCAATCTCGCTGGCGGAGGTCTTGCCCGGGTTGGGCGAAATGTAAATCGTCATACCGGCTTCTCCTTTGCTGAAGGCTGGGTCTTAACGATCCAGCGTGGTGTGGCTTGCTGCCACCACCTGTGCGACGGCTTCATCGTCCAACACTGCGGGCTGGTCACTCTTCTGCACAAACATCAGGTACTCGATATTGCCCTCCGGCCCCTTGACCGGGCTGTAATCCAGCCCGCGCACTACAAAGCCGTTTTCTGCAGCATAAGACATGGCATTGTGCAGCACCTCACGGTGCACGGCGGGGTCGCGCACCACACCGTTTTTGCCCACCTTCTCGCGGCCTGCCTCGAACTGCGGCTTTACCAGACAGACACCCATGGCATCCGGGGTGGTGATGCGCTGCGCCACCGGGAAGATGTGATGCAGAGAAATAAAGGAAACATCCACACTGAAAAACTCAATAGGCTCTGCCAGTTCCTCCGGCGTGACATAGCGGATGTTCGTGCGTTCCATGTTCACCACACGCGCATCCGTCCGCAGGCTCCATGCCAGCTGACCATAGCCAACGTCTACGGCATACACTTTCACTGCACCATTTTGCAGCATGCAGTCGGTAAAGCCACCGGTGGACGCACCGATGTCCATGCAGACCTTGCCGTTAGGGGTAAGCGGGAAGCACTTCATGGCCTTTTCCAGCTTCAGACCGCCGCGGCTGACGTAACCGATATCGTGGCCGCGAACCTCGACCACTGCGTCCTCTTTGATCATCTCACCGGCCTTGTCCACCTTTTGCTGATTGACAAAAACCACGCCGGCCATAATCAGAGCTTTGGCACGCTCCCGGCTCTGCACAAGGCCGTTCTGCACAAGATATTGATCCAACCGAATTTTCACAGCTCGTTTTCTCCTTTCATAAGGGCAGCCCGGACTGCCTGCACAAGATCTGCAGCATCCAGACCGGTGCACTGCTTGATCTGCGGAACAGTCGCGTGCGGCAGACAGGCTATGCGGACGGCGCAGTGCAAAAAGCGTCCGTTCCAGCCCTTTTGCTGCAGAGCATATGCCAGATGTTCACCAATGCCACCGGCTGCAACACATTCCTCTGCGAACAGTACAATTTTATATTTCAACACAGTATCGATAAGTTTATCTGTAAAGGGATATAACTTTACAAGTTTCAGAACGTCCGTATTCTGCGATGCATCGTTCAATTGGTCGGCAGCTTCCAGCAGATCCTCCAACTCATCCGCATAGCTGACCAGAAGGATCTTTGCTCCGGGCGTCTGTTTCAGGAAATCGTAGTCCTGCTTTGTGCAGGGATACTGCGCCAGCTTTGCACTCTCGCCGCCGCGGGGATAACGGATAGCCCGCGGGCCAGAGACTGTATCCTGCAATAAATAGTGCAGCCAGTATTGCAGCTCCTCGTAGTTGGAGGGCGCATAGACCGGGATACCCATCTGGCTGAGGAAAGCAGCATCGTAGATGCCCTGATGGGTCTCGCCGTCTGCGGGAACAAAGCCTGCACGGTCGATGGCAAAGACCACGTTTTCCTTTAAGAGGTTGACATCATGGATGATCTGGTCGTAGGAGCGCTGTAGGAAGGTAGAGTAGATGCACACCACCGGTAGCATTCCCTGACTGGCAAGACCTGCTGCAAAGGTGACAGCGTGTTGCTCTGCCATGCCCACATCAAAAAAGCGCTGCGGGTGACGATGGGCAAAGAATTGCAATCCGGTGCCGTACTTCATGGCAGCGGTGATCGCGCAGAGCTTCGGGTTTTGGATTCCCTCCTGCACCAGCATCTTGCCGAAAACGGTGGAGAAGGACTCCTTCGGCGCAACCTCCGGGTCCGGCATTCCATCCGGGTCAAAGGCGGATACACCGTGATAGTTGCCCGGGTTCATCTCTGCCGGCTGATAGCCCTTACCTTTTTTAGTCACAACATGCAAAAAGTGCGGGCCCGGCCGCTGATAGATCGAGCGCAGAGTGCGCTCCAGTTCCTCCACATTATGACCGTCCACCGGGCCGATGTACTCAAAGCCCATATCCTCGAACATGGTGGAGTGGTACATGGCGCGGCGCACCAGCGTTTTTGCGCCCATCAGCGACTTTTTCATCGGCGTACCGATCAATGGCACGCCGTCCAGAAAGCTGCGCACATTATCCTTGGCATCATAATAGGCCGTAGTCGTGCGCAGATGGGTCAGATACCGCGCCAGCGCACCAACATTTTTAGAGATGGACATCTTGTTATCGTTCAGGATCACAAGCAGATTATCCAACCCGCCGATGTTGTTCATGCCCTCGTATACCATACCGCCAGTAAAAGCACCATCGCCGATCACTGCCACCACAAGCCCGGATTCTCGCTTGATTTTTTTTGCCCAAGCCATGCCAATGGCCAGCGAAAGCGCCGTATTGCCATGTCCGGCAATAAAGGCATCGTGCACACTTTCATGAGGGTTCGGGAAACCGGAAATACCATCCAGTTGCCGCAAATGGTCAAACTGCTTCCGGCGTCCGGTGAGCAGCTTGTGGGTGTAGCACTGATGCCCCACGTCGAATACGATCTTATCCTTAGGCGTTTCCAATACACGGTGCAGCGCCACGGTAAGTTCTACGGTGCCAAGATTTGAGGCCAGATGCCCGCCCGTTTTGGAGATATTTTCCAACAAAAAATGCCGTATCTCCGCGCAAAGCTTCTCCACCTGCTGTGCATTCAGCTTTTTAAGATCGCTGGGCTGATCGATCTTGTCCAGCAACAACGATTCCATATTCACACGTCCTTTATGCGTTTGTACTTTGGGCGTTTCTGCCGTTTTTTACATGACCGGGAACAAAAAGCCTACCAGAGAGCCGAGCAGCACACCTGCCACGACCTGCAGCGGCGTGTGACCGACCATTTCCTTCAGGTGCATATTCTGCAAAAAGGGAGCGTTTTTCTCACTTACATCGATCCACTGGGCGATCATCTGGTTCAGCACCTTTGCCTGCTCGCCGGTCTCGTGCCGGACACCCATAGCATCATGCATGGTGATGATCGCTACAACGCAGGCAACCGCGAAAATGGGCGAAGAGATCCCGGCACTGCGCCCGGTAACAATGGCCATGGCGCAGACGGTCGCGCTGTGTGCGCTGGGCATACCACCATCGCCCCACATCCGCTCTAGCTGGAACTTGCCCAGCAGAACAAAGTTGATGATGGTCTTTAACACCTGCGCAATGAACCAGCTGAGGAGCGATGCCGTCAAGATCTGATTGACCGATAAGATGTTTTGAATAAACTGCATATCCGTATTCCCTTTTCTTTAGTTTTTGCGCACCAGAAGTTGCTGCGCCAACTGCTGCAAAAAAGCCGCCTTTACGCCAAAATGCTGTTGCAGATCACGGCAGATCTGCTCGTTCAGCTTTTGTGCCAATGCCATTGCACCGTCTGCCCCGTACAGGGTTACGAAGGTGGTCTTGCCATTTTCACTGTCACTGCCAATGGGCTTGCCCAGCTGCTCCGGGGTGCTGGTAACATCCAGCACATCGTCCACGATCTGGAACACCAGCCCCAACCCGTATGCGTAGGAGGCCAGGATCTCGCACTGCTGCGGCGTTGCACCGGCTGCGGCAGCGCCCATCTGGACGGCGGCGTTGATCAGTGCACCGGTCTTGTTGCGGTGGATGAGACGCAACTGCTCCTCCGTAGCAGCCAATGCTTCATATTTCAGATCCAGTTCCTGTCCGTAGACCATGCCGCGGCTGCCTGCACCTGCACCCAGCGCACGGGCGGCTGCCACGCAGACTTGCGGCGCAGCGGGTGCGTTGGCGATCACCTCAAAGGCCTCGGTCAGCAGCACATCACCGGCCAGCATTGCCGTGGACTCGCTGAAAGCCTTGTGGCAGGAGGGTCGGCCCCGGCGCAGATCATCATTGTCCATGCAGGGCAGATCATCGTGGATCAGCGAGTAGCAATGCAGCATCTCCACAGCTGCCGCAAACTGTGCAGCAGCCTGCATCTCACCGCCCAGCATATCACAGACGCTGAGTGTCAGAATTGCGCGGATGCGCTTTCCACCGCCCAGCAGGCTGTAACGGGCGGCTCTGCATACCTCCGATTCCTCAGGCAGAAAACGGTCGCTGGCAGCATCCAGCGCAGCCGTGGCTTGCAGCAGATATTCCTGATATTGCGCCTTGTATTCCATTATTCTTCCTCCTGCTCCTGCGGGGCTTCTACGGTCTCAGCAATCTTTGCACTGATCTCCTCGATCTGCAACGATGTTTTTTCCAGTGTTGTATGGCAGTACTGCATCAGAGAGGCCGCTTCCGCATACAGCTTGACGGAATCTGCCAGCGAGGTGTCCTCCTGCTGCATCTGTGCAAGGATCGCGTTCAGCCGATCCATTCCTTCTTCAAAGCTTTTGGGTGCTCTCATTGATCTCCTCCACCGTTTTCACACGGCATCGTGCCTGATATTGTCGGCTGCGCACGCAGATGGTCTGCTCCGGTTGCAGCTGCTCCACGGTACAGACCTTTCCTTTTGTATCGGTTACAAGGGCATAGCCACGGGCCAGCACACGGTATGGATCCAGCGATGCCGCCAGTGCAGCTGCATGTTGAAGCTGCATACTTTTGTCATTCATACGCGCTTTTTGCTGCGTCCGGATAGCTTGCTGTATCTGTTGCAGGCGGTTTGAATACTGCTGTAAGATTTTACTCGGCGCGCTTTGCTCCAACAAAAAGTTGTATTGCTCCAGACCATTATAGCACAACGTAAGTCGTTTTTGTATATTTTTGTGAATATTTTCTTCAATATTTTCAAAAATGCGCTGCTGCTCCTCCCGATCCGGTACCGCAAGCTCTGCGGCGGCGGACGGCGTAGGCGCACGCTGGTCGGCTACAAAGTCCAGAATGGTGTAGTCGATCTCGTGGCCAATGGCGCTGATCAGCGGTGTTTTGCAGCGAAATGCTGCCCGGGCGATCTCCTCGGCGTTGAACACCCACAGATCCTCCCTGCTGCCGCCGCCCCGGGCCACGATGATCTCGTCCACCCGCCCGCTCTGATCCAGCGTGCGGATGGCGACGGCGATCTGCCGGGCGGCTTCAAAGCCCTGCACAGTGACCGGGCATAGCAACAGCCGGACAGACGGCCAGCGGCGGCTGATCACGTTGCGGATATCCTGCAGCGCCGCCCCGGTTTTGCTGGTGATGACACCAATACATTCGGGGTATGCAGGCAGCGGCTTTTTGTGTGCCGGGTCAAACAGGCCTTCCTTTTCCAACCGGGCCTTCAGCTGCTCCAGCGCAAGCTGTGCCGCGCCCAGACCATCCGGGAACATTTCATTCACATAGACCTGAAACGCGCCGTCCCGCTCGTAGAGGGTAGCGCGGCAGCGTACCACGACCCGCATCCCCTCCTCCGGGCGAAATGCCAGACGGCGGGCATCGGTGCGGAACATCACTGCCTTTACGCTGCAAGCTTCATCCCGCAGAGAAAAGTAGCAGTGACCGCTGCGGGCGTTCTGCACAAAGTTTGCGATCTCGCCACGCAGGGCAAGATCAAACAAGCCGTCGTTCACATCCAGCAGCATCTTGACATAATGGTTCAGCTCTGAGACCGAGATCACATCAGCCATAGACCGGCCTCCCGTGCAGCAAGAATAGACACGCCGATGGCGTTATCACTGGAATACTGCCCCGGCACAAAATAGACTTGCGGCAGCCGCTGCTGCACCCATGTGCGGATGATATCGCTGCTCATCACGCCGCCGGCGCAGACCACCGGCAGACCGGGGTATTCCTTCTGCGCGGCCTTTGTCATGCGGACAACAGTATCTGCCACACAAAGCAGACAGTACTTGCAGACGTATTCCGGCGCTTTGCCGGCAGCCAGTAAGGCGTTGCACTGGTTTTCCAGTCCGGAAAGGCTGCATTGCAGTCCCTTTACGCTGGACTTGGGGCGGATCTCCTCGGTGCACTGCGCTGCAAGGCGGGAGACCTCGGCCCCAGCGGGAAAACCGAAGCCCAGCCGCACGCCTATGCGGTCCACCGCCTGACCGGCGTACAGATCGGTACTGGTGCCAAGGGTGGTGATTGTACGCACCTGATCGCACAGCAAAAGATCTGTGGTGCCGCCGGAGATATGGAACAGCAGCACCTTCTGGGAAAACAGTGCCTCGCCCTTTGCGGCATACAGTGCCGCAGCAGCGTGACCTTGCTGATGGGTGGTGTGGATCAGCGGTATATCCCGCGCCGCCGCAAAGGCAGTCGCCGCACTGACACCAGCCAGAAAGCAGGGCATATAACTGCCCTCTACCGGACGCGGCTTTTGCGAAACACCCACGGCATCTATTTTTGTCAGGTCGAATTCCTGCGCCAGCTCCTGCAGCATCTCCGGCAGAGCTGCCGTATGATGGAACAGCGCATCGCTCTGCCGCAGGCCAAGCTGTCCGGCTTTTACCGGCAAAAAGCGCTTTTTTGCACAAACAACCTCCCCGGCTGTATCAAAAACTGCCAGAGAGGTTGCATAGTTGCTTGTATCGACCCCGAGCGTATAACGGCTCACTGTTCAGCCGACTCCGCGACGGCTTCATCACTCAGGCCGTGGTCGCGTGCCACAGCACCCAGCAGGCCATTCACAAACTGATAGTCCTCGCCCGCGCCGTACTTCTTGGTCAGCTCCACAGCCTCATTGATGGCAACACCGGGCTTGTTTTCGCCGCCGAACAGCATCTCGGCCACGGCCAGACGCAACACGGTCAGGCTGACGCGGGGCAGACGCTCCATGGTCCAGTTGCGCAGATGGGCACGGATCTCGTCATCCACCTCTGCGGAATGATCGTAGTAGGCGTTCAGCAGCAGACGGCTGAACGCGTCCACGGGATGCTCCTCGTCGTTCTCGGCGTGATTGGACAGTGCCTCGGCCAGAGGAATGTCACCGAAGGTCTGCGAAAATGCCAGCAAAAAGGCGTTTTCACGGGCTTCTCTACGGGGCAGAATATTTTCCATAATGTTCCTTTCGCAATACAAACCCTCCCCGCCGGGCGTGCCGGGAGGAGGATCGTTTTCTGATATGATTTTTTGCTAAATTTGTTACTGCGCCTCGGCAAGGCCTGCAATGACCAGATCCACGCGACTGACCGTCACATTGGTCATGTTCTGTACGGCAGACTTGACGTTTTCCTGTACTTTTTCAGCCACAGAGGGGATCCGTGCGCCGAACTGCATCATCAGGTGCAGGGTGATGCTGGCCGTGCCGTCCCGCATCTCTACCGCCACAGGCGGCTGGATACTGGCAGATTCCAGCAGGTTTTTCAGCTTTTTGTTCTGCACGCCGCAGGACACCTCGGCAACGCCGTCCACTTCCAATGCGGCACAGCGGGCGATCTTACCCACGACCTCGGTCGAAATCTGAAGGCTGCCGCCCTGAAGATCCATGTTCTGTAAATCCATTGTGCTGTCCTCCATCCAAAGGCGGTTGCGGCAGTGGTTTCAATACTCTGAAACTGGCCTGCCGTAGCTGCCTTTTTTGTTCAAACGCGCCCCTGCGCTATGCATAAAGGCACGCGGCATTCGTTTTTGATAGAGTTATTATACCATCAATGCGGGGGCAATTTCAATACTTGTTTGGAAAAGAAAGATGGAAATCAGCACGGAATGGCATCCCGGCAGTGCATACAGCTTTCTGCCTGCAAGAAAAGCTGCATCTGCGCCGCCGGGGTGTCAGCATAAATAAAGAACGCTTACTTCACCTCCACCACCGTGATATTCTGGGCGCTCACACTGCTTTTGTTCATCACCACATCCCGAATCTGCGCCACCTGTGCCGCTGTGAGCGGCTCGCCTGCCGTCATAACGGTCAAATCCGCCCGCCCTGCCTGCAAAAAGCACAGGCAGTCCGCAAAGCCCTTGGCACGCACCAGCGTCTCGATCTCGTTTTCTGCGTTCAGATCTTCCAGCCCGGCCGCCATTTGTGCGGTGTACTCCTTTTTCTCCTCGGCTGTCAGGGAGGAGGACTTCAGGCTCTTTTGCAGGGTGTCCATGGCTTCGTCATGTGCCTTTTCCCGCTTGAGACGAGCCTGTTCAAAAAAGCGGGTACCGCTGTCGTTTGCAACGCTGACAAGCTGTGCTTCCCCATAGTTTTTGCTGGCACCGGAGACGGCTTCCGCCTCTGTGGGCAGCGCATCCGTGATGGTAGTCTCCGCTTTTGCATCCACCGGTTCTGCCGAGACCATGAGGGTGTCATCCTCTGTCTGCGGGGCGATGTCTGCCCGGGCATACTGCCAATTTAAGTAGACGGCAATGACCAGTGCCGCCGCCAGCGTCAGAGCGGTGACCCTGCGGGTGTTTCTGGAAAGTGCTCTCATAAAACGGTTCCTCCTTTGGTATTTTGGTAAGCAATCGTGGTACTTGACAAAAGCAGCGGGTCAGCGCTTGCGCTGCTCCACACAGATGCGGTTTGTGGGCAGATCCAGCAGCGAATGCAGCAGCTCCGTGATACGGGCTGCAACGCGGACATCTCCCCCGCCCTCACACAACACGGCGACCCCGCAAACCTGCGGCAGATAGGTTGTCTCAGCCAGCGCAGAGCCATCCTGTAAAAGAACGTGCGTCTCCTGCTGCTGCATATCCCCCGTCTGGGTGTCTACTGCGTAGACAGTCTCCTCCCCGGTGGACAGAGTGACCATGACCGTGGTGTGCCCCGCCCCTTGCAGCTGGCTGATCAGTTCTTCCAGCTGCTGCTCCAGCTTGGCCTGGTACTGGCTGACGGTAGCTGTTTGGGCGGTGGATACCGCCGCTTTCTGCGTGTTTCCGCTGGGTAAAAGCTCCGACAGCAAAAGCAGCAGCATTGCCAGCACACCGACCACCACCGCCAGCGAGGTGCGGTTTTTGCCGCTTTGCAGAGCGTGGAAAACAGAAAGAAACTCCTCCTTTTTCATGGTGCACTCTCCTCCGCCGCCGTAGGAGCGATGCCCAGCGTCTGCTGCAAAAAGCTGAGCACTGCCTGTTTTTGTGCAGCGGTACAGCCCGCCGGGAAGGCAGCAACAGCCTTTTTTACCATGACCTGCTGCCCGGCTTTTTCCAGCGTGACCGTCACACGAATATCCAACCCGAATTGCTGTCGGCACTGTGCAGTGCAATACTCTTCCAGTTGAGCCTTGGTCTCAGTCAGAATCTCCGTTTCCAGTGCATCCGGCCGTGCAGTGGATGTGGCCGCAGGGGCTGTATTCCCCGAAAAAGCGGTCATAACCTTGCCCGGCAGGTGCGGCAACTGCGCAAGAAGGACTGCTAAAATATATAGCCCGGCTACGGCTTTTATGCACCGGCCAGCCCAGCTTTGCCCGCCAAAAAGGCTGACCAGTTCCGCCCCGATGCACGCCATGCAGAACACTGCCGCAGCCCGCTGAAACGCCTGCATCTAACCACCCCCTGCCAGCATCAGCAGCACGATGCCCACCACAAACAACATGAAAAACAAAGCTGTAACTGCCGCCATGCAGCGCACGGCTTCGGCAAAGCATTGCAGCAGCTTATGGCAATGCTCCAGCCCGCCGATCCCGGCAAGCCAGCCGCAGCAGGACAGAAAAAACAGATGCACCAGAAGCCCGAGATATAATGGCACAAATTCTGCCCCGCTGCTGAGCAATGCGGCAATGCCAAGGGTGCTTTTGAGTAGCTGCATCCCGGCCAGCACTGCGTCTGCCGCGCTGCTCAGCGCCTGCCCCACAATGGGCACGCTGCCGGTCAGCAGCTGTCCCAGACGAGAGGCAGAACGATCCAGCTGCACCGTGACTACGCGCTGCAGGCTCATCAGGGCGGCGAACGCTTTACCCGCCCAGCCGATGGCCTGCCGCAGTAGCCGCCCGGTCAGAGTGCAGCCCTCGGACAGGCTTTTGCGGGAACTGATGCCGCAGGCCATGCTGATGGCAAGGTAGCTGCGCAGCAGCGGCTGCAGCCAGAGAGTGACTGCCTGAGCGATAAAGCACAGCACCGTGAGCAGAAAGCCATTTGCGGCAGCTCCGGCGTTCCATTCGCCGCCGGCTGTCAGCACGCCGCTGTATACCGGCAAAAAGCCCAGCAGATAGCTTTTCCACCCGGCCATCCGGGTGCACAGTGCGGCGGCAAGCTTGTCCAGTTCCTGCCACAACAAAACGCCGCAGCCACCGGCAGCCGCCAGTTCCAGCAGTGCTTTGTCGGCGGTGTCCTGTAAGAGAAATGCAAGCCCGGCCGCCAGCGATAAAAACAGCAGAACACCGGCATATTGATGCAGCACTTCCCGCAGCAATTGCACCGGCTCGGCAGCAAACAAACGCAGCAAGGTGCCCAGCGGGTCTGCCGCAAACTGCTCGGCCTGTACAGGTGCTTTGTCGAGATAGGTCTGCCACGGCGTTGTCTCTGCCGCCGCAGCTTTCAGAGCGGTTTTGCTGCACAGGATGCTCAGTATTACCATGCAAATGATAAGGCCGCGTTTTTTCATCCCACCAGCCCCCAAATCGTCTGGAATATCTGTTCCAGCAGCGGCCACACCGCCACCAGCACGAGACACCGTCCCGCCAGCCCGGCGCACCATGCAAGCGTATCCGCTCCGGCTTCCTCGCAGAGGGTGCGGACGTAATCTGCCAGCAGCAAAATCCCTGCACTGCGTAAAAGACAGGAAAAAGCCTGTGCATTGGTACGCTGCCCTAGCTGCACTAATGCTTGCAGTACCCCGCGCAGCGGCTGTGCCAGACGGAGCAGCAGCCACACCGCAGCGCCCAGCGAAAGCAGCAGTGCAAACGCCGGGGAGTACCGCTGCAATAGAATACCAGCAAAGGCCATTAGCAGCAGCGCCATCAGCACCGGAACCGCCGCGCTCATAGCGCAAACAAAGACCGGATCGTGGCAAACAGGGCACTGATCTGCTTGACCAGAATGGAGAGCACCACAACAAGCCCCGCCAGCGTGGTCATCATGGCCTGATCCTCCCGCCCGGAGCGGATGAGCAGCTGATTGAGCACCGCGACTATGATGCCGATGGCCGCAATTTTGAACACAAGCTCGATATCCATCCGTTTCTCCTTTGTTCCGTACAGCCTTTACAAAAAGAGCAGCGCCAGCATCATGCCGCCTGCCAGTCCCAGACGGTGCGGCAGACCGGCCTGCCGCTGTGCTGTGCGGCGCGCCTGCTGTAAATAGTCCTCGAACCGCGCCGTATAGTAGCTAAGCCGTTCGCATTCCTGTGCAGCCTCTGCGCGGCCGATACCGCAAAAGCACTCTGTAAAGCAGGTGCGCTCTGCCGCAGAGAGTTGTTCCGGCGCAGGCAGCTGCTGCAATGTACCGCCGGGAGTTTGCGCCAACAGGCCCTCGCGGCAAAGCTGCCGGTAGAGACTTTGCAGGTCTGCCCGGCGGTACTGGATCTCCTGCCGGATGCGCTGTAATAGCTCGATAGTGCGCTGTAAAGCGGCAAGATGCAGAGTTGTTCTGGCCTGTACCGCATCCCCTGCCAGCCAGCCGCACAACGGGAGCAAAAACATGCCGAACCCGCGCAGAAGGCCGCTCATACGGCGCACACTTCCTGGATGCAGCCCGGCGTCTCCCGTCCGGCAAGGATGACCAGTTGCCGCAGCATCCCGCGTTGCAGCAATGCCTGTACCTGCGGACGGCATCGTGCCTGTGCAGCATCCGGCGCGTGGAGGCTGGCAATAAAATCCACCCCGCTGAAAAAGCCCTGTTCCAGTGCCATCGTTTCCTCCAGACTGCCCAGCTCGTCCAGCAGGATCACCTGTGGTGCCAGCGTACGCAGCGCCATCTGGACGGCGCGGGCTTTATCCACTCCGCCAATGCGCTCCAGCGGCGGCAGCGGCCCTTCCGGCGGGAAAAGCTCGCCCCGCTCATCGATCACCGCCACCAGACGCTGCCGCTCGGCCAGCATCCGGGCAATGGCGCGCAACAGGGTGGTCTTGCCGCTGCCGGGCTCTCCCACCACCAGCAGCCCGGTAAAATGCTGTTCCAGCAGCTTGTCCAGCGCAGGCAACAGACGGATGGTGCAGCTGCGTGCGATCCGCAGATTGAGCGAAGTGACCTTTTGCAGGGTGATGCCATGCCCTTCCCGCTGCACGAACTGCCCTGCCACGCCCACACGGTTTCCGGCAGCGGTGGTCAGGTAGCCATCGGAAAGTTCCCTTTCATGGGTGTGCACTGAGCCGTTGCAAAGGGTGTGGAAGATCTCCTCTATTTGCAGCGCGTCCAGCCGCATTGCAGCCAATGCCGGAGGACAACCCGGCAGTGCAGAAGCAGAGCATTGCCGCCCCTGCACGGTAAATGTGACCGCACAACCTGTGCGCAGGCGCAGTTCCTGTACACGTGCTGCCGTTTGTGCGGGCAGCTGTGCCAGCGGCGCTGCAAGCCAAGTAGGAAGGGCTCTGACGGCCTGGTAATACTCGTCCACTTTGGTTTCTCCTTCCACGAAAGCTTTGTGCTAGCATTGTATGCGCTTTGTGCGTTCTTAGAACCGCGAATCAGAAAACAAAAAAGCCCCTGCAACAGCATTGCAGAAGCTTTTGAAATTATCTGTATTTCGACGTTCAGGAAAGCCGCTTTAAGTCGTTTCCGGTTCTGCCGGGGCATCTTGCAGCATGGTAAGAAATTCCTGTTCGGTCAGTACCGGCACGCCCAGCGCCTGCGCTTTGGTCAGCTTGGAGCCCGCCGCCGCACCGGCCACCACATAGGCTGTTTTTTTGGAGACGGAGCCGCTGGCTTTGCCGCCGTTTTTCACGATCAATGCCTCGGCTTCGTTGCGGGAGAGCGTTTCCAGCGTACCGGTGACAACCAGCGTTTTGCCTGCCAGCTTGTCTCCCTTCGGCTCACCCTTCCACTGCATATTGACCCCGGCATCTGCCAAGCGGTGCACAAGGTCGGCAGTGCCTTCCTTGGCAAAGAATTCCACCACGCTTTGTGCCATCACGCCGCCAAAGCCGTCGATCTGACTGACCTGCTCTGCGGTGGCTTCTCGGATGGCTTGCAGCGTGCCGAAATGTTCTGCCAGCAGCGCGGCTGCCTTATCGCCGATATTGCGGATGCCAAAGCCGAACAAAAGCTTATCCAGATTGTTCTGCTTGGAGGCAGTAATGGCCTGTAACAAATTGTCTGCGCTTTTCTCCTTGAATTTGTCCAGCTCCAGCAGCTGTTCCCGGGTCAGCGTGTAGATATCTGCTGCAGAATGCACCAGCTCCTTTTCCACCAACTGGGTGGCCACTGCCTCGCCCAAGCCCTCGATATCCATGGCATCCCGGGAGGCAAAATGAATGATATTGCGCAGCGCCTGTGCCGGGCACTCTGGGTTCACACAGCGCAGGGCGGCTTCGTCTTCCAGATGCACCACCGGCGCGCCGCAGGAGGGGCAGACCGTGGGCATGGTGTAGGGCTCAGCGTCCTCCGCATGATGGGTGACTCCGATGACCTCCGGGATGATATCGCCCGCCTTGCGCACCTGAATGGTGTCCCCGATGCACAGCCAGAACTGCCGGATAAAGTCCTCGTTGTGGAGGGTGGCGCGAGCTACCGTGGTACCTGCCAGAAACACCGGGTCAAAGCAGGCGGTGGGGGTAAGCACGCCGGTGCGGCCAACGGCCACCTCGATGCTGCGCAGGGTGGTTTCCTTGACCTCCGGCGGGTATTTGAAGGCAATGGCCCAGCGCGGGAATTTGTTAGTAGAACCCATCAGCTCCCGCTGGGCAAAATCGTTCACCTTGATAACGGCACCGTCCATGTCGAAATCCAGCTTTGTACGGTTCTGGCCGATGTTCTCGATTTCAGAAATGGCGTCCTCGATATCATGCACCACATGGTAGCGCGGCGATACCGGCAAACCAAGGCTCTTGAGGTAATCCAGACTTTCGGAGTGCTTGGTCAGGGTCTTGCCCCGGATCTGCTGCACATTGAACACAAAGATGGAAAGCCCACGGCTGCCGGTGATGCGGGCATCCTTCTGCCGCAGAGATCCGGCTGCTGCATTGCGGGGGTTTTTAAAGGGCGCAGCACCCTGTAATTCCTGCTCGGCGCACAGGTGCTGAAAGGCCTTGTGTGGCATATATACCTCGCCGCGCACCTCCAGAAACTCCGGTGCGTCTTTAAGGGTCTTGGGGATGCTGCGGATGGCACGCACGTTTGCAGTAACATCCTCGCCCACCACGCCGTCACCGCGGGTGGAGGCACGGACAAGCTGCCCGTTCTCGTACTCCAAGCTGCAGGAAAGACCATCGATCTTGATCTCCACGACATATTCCGGTTCTACTCCGGCCTCGCGGACGCGGCGGTCAAAGTCCCGCAGCTCATCGAAGGAGAACGCATCCAGCAGGCTTTCCATCTTGACAGCGTGGGTCACCTTTGGCAGCTTGCTGCTGGCAGTACCGCCTACCTTCTGGGTGGGCGATGTTGCTGTAATCAGCTGGGGAAACTGCGCTTCCAGTTCCTTCAGTTCCCGCGTCAGGGCATCGTATTCAAAATCTTCCAGCTCCGGCGCATCCTGATCGTAGTAAAGCCGGTTGTTTTTCTCAATAACAGCGCGCAGCTCTTCCACGCGCTTTTTAGCCTGTTCCAGTTCCAAATGTTCCACTCTCCTGCGATATCATTTTGCCGCCCGCCGTGCTGCTTTCCCGGCAGAAACAGTGCTGTACACCGGACACAGCAGACGAGCGGCAGTCATTTGCATTTGCATCTTCCTTAGTATACCACATCCATGGATGGTCTGCAAAGCGTTAAATACAAATCGTATTTTTGAAGTGCTCTCACGCCTTGAAATCGATATCAGTACGGTTTGTGTGTTGATTTATAATCACTTGCAGAAGATACTAAACGTATATTCATTGTATTTTATATCGATAATGCGTTCTATTTTGAGTGTCCTTTTGTAGTGGCTTTTAGTAGTTCTTTATGCTGCTTTTTTCTGCGCAGGCACAGGCAAAAAGAATCCCCCTCCCCGGCGCGGCAGCTTGTGCCATCCGGGAAAGGGGTACAGTTAAGTTTGCAGCTCAGGTGACCGGGATCAGCAGCCGCTGTGCCTGCGGCAGACTGGCAAGCTCCTCTTCCAGCTGATTCGCCGCAAGGATCTGCGCCGGAGCCACATGGAACCGCCGGGCCACTGCAAACAGCTCCTCCCCGGCCTGCGCGTAGTAGATTCGCAGAGCAATCTCGGGGTCGGTATCGGGCAGCGGGTCGCCAAGGGTGATGCTGCCGATGACCGGGCTGGTGGTGCAGCCTAAAATCGCGCCCTCTGCCCGGACAGTAATCGTAGCTTCCAGTGTGCCGCCCGCACAGGTGCATTGCACGTTCTCGGTGCTCAGCCAACATTCCGGCACAAGCACTGTTTCCTCCGGCGGCGTGATGGGCAGCGGGACTGCGACCTCCAAGGTTTTCTCGTAGCTTTCCAGTTCACCGAGGGTATTCTCCGCAAGGGCTGTTACCACCGCTTTTGCGGCAAGCACCCAGCCCTCCCCTTTTTGGATGGTCTGCTGGGGGCCGTAGTGTACAAAGCAGGCTCGCAGCTGCGCCCCTGCATCCGGCAGCGGACCGGAGCCTGTGGCGGTAGCGGTATCGTTCAGGGTGCAGAGCAGTTGCTCTGTAACGAGCGGCTGCGGCGTGAGCTCCGTTTCAAATCGGGTGGAAAAAGCATCCACCGCCACCTGCAGCTGGTAACTGCGCCATGCCCGCAGGTGCAGCATGACATTTGCCGTCAGCTGGGCGGCGGCGCTTTCCGCCTGCGACAGGGTAAAGCCCACCGGCTCTGCCACGCACAGGCAGCGGCAATCCTCGGCAATACCTTCTAAATCTATCACCTGCTGGAAGGGCAGCGCCGCCGCCTGACTTTGCAGGGCAGTGTCCCCTTCTGCCCGCCATGCACACTGCACCCGCAGTTCCCCCTTGACCACAGCCTTTCCGGCAAGCAGCTTTACCTCTGCCACACAGGCGTTTCCAGTAATATCCAGTACAGCCGCCGGGGGCTTTGCAAAGACAAGCTCTCCCTCTAAGGTAACCAGCTTATCCAGCACAGCCACGCTTCGCACACCTTGCAATGTACGCAGCTGCTGCTCAATGCCGCCATCTGCCAGTGCGGTGATGACCTCGGTCTTGCATTGGGTGTGCACCGTGACCACCAACCCATAGGCACCCCGCACCTCAATACGGCGCGGGTCTACCGCGCGGGTGTTGAGGTACTCTGTCTGCCCTTCCACCACGGCTGTCCATGCGGTAAAGGTCAGCTCCGGCAGTTCCAGTTGCCGGGTAAAGGGCAGCTTTTGCTCGGTCTGGCACAGGCCTTTTTCTTTTTCGCTCTGGTAAAACACTGTGCAGCGCAGATAGCCCTCTAAGGTAAGCCTGCCCGGCTGCAACTGCCGCTGCAGCACCACCGGGCGGACAAAGCACTTGACCAGCTTACCCACCGGCGGCAGATCATCCGAGATGCGGATCTCGGTTTCCAGAGGAAGTTCTGCTTTTACGGTACAGCCCGCCCCGCCCTGCGGCAGCGTGTCCCGGAATATCTTCAGTTCCATGTGCAGTGCGCTCCTTTCCCTGTCCGTTTCCGTAAGAGTGTATGCAGCGGCAATCGGCGGTATGCCGACAGCAAAAGGCCGGTGTGCAGCAGCTGCCACACATCGGCCTTTTATGGATTCAGTTCTCTTTGCGGATGCCGAACAGCTTGCGCAGAATGCCGCACAGCGCTTTCGGGCTGCGAATGACCACTACCTGCATCTCCACCCCGCCTTTCGCTCATGTTTACCCCATTATAGCGTCTGACAGGCAAAAATGTTCCGGGAAGGGTTCAATCTGCGATGGTCTCCACCACCACAAGCGCGCCTTGCCGGGTGCTGACGGTGATGCAGCATGAGCCTTCGGCGTACTCGTTGCTCACACCCAGCGGATAGCCTGCTGTGAGCACGGCATCTTCCAGCTCATAGAAGGAGCCTTTTTCGTACACACCTTCGGCGCGCCCCTCCATGGGGAAGGCCGAGAAGTAGAAAAACTCCTCCTTGGGGTAGCAGCGGCTCTCGCCCGGCAGCACAAAGGTGATGCGGGAGCGCTCGTCCTGCAAGGCGGCACGGATGCCGCGCTGCTCCAGCCCAAGACCGGTGCACAGGTTGGCAAGGGTATGCTCTACCCGCCTGCCGCCCAGTGCACCCAGCAAAAGCACCTCGTCAAAGCCCTTTTGCGCCGCGAGCTTTGCAGCATACTCGGTATCAGTGTCGTCCTTGACGTGGGGCAACACAACGATATCGTCCGCATTCTGCTGCGGACAGGGAGCGGAATCAAAATCGCCTACAATGATATCCGGCTTGCAGCCCAGCCGTTCGCAGTTGCGGTAGCCCGCATCGCAGGCGATGATAAAATCATCGCTGCGCAACAGGCGTTTGAGTTCCGGCTGCACCGGGCAGGCGGAAAGGATCACACAACGGGACATTTTATTCTTCCTTCCGTATTACACTTTCGGGCGCTGCCAGTCCTTGACATCCTTTACCTCGTCGTACATGGCGCAGTAGCTGTCGTACCGGGTCTTGGAAAGTTTGCCCTCTGCCAGCGCTGCCCGCACAGCACAGCCTTTTTCGCTGCGGTGGGAGCAGCCGGTAAACTGGCACTGACCAAGATAAGGGCCAAATTCCGGGAAGGCGTGCTCCAGATTCTCCTTGGGGATGAATCCGGCGCGGTTGGCTTCCAGACTGGCGAAGCCCGGGGTGTCGGCAATGCGTCCGCCGTAGGCTTCAAAGACGGTCACCTCACGGGTGGTGTGGCGGCCGCGTCCCAACTTCTGGCTGATGGCGCTGGTCTCGCGGGCAGCGTCTGGCAGCAATGCGTTCAGCAGGGTGGATTTACCCACACCGGAGTTGCCGCAAAAGGCGCACAGCCTGCCGTTGATCCACTGCTTCACTTCGTCCAGCCCGGCACCGCTTTCGTAGTCGATACGGATAAACGGCAGGGTGGATTTTGCATAGGCGTTTGCCAGAAAATCCGCCTCGGCAAGATCGCTTTTGGTGCACACCACCACCGGCTGTACGCCCTTATCCACCGCAATGGCAGAAAGCTTATCCAGCACCAAGGTGCTGGGGGTGGGCTGGGTAGTGCTGGCCACAAGGAACAGCACATCCAGATTTGCCACCGGCGGGCGCACAAAAACGTTTTTACGGGGGGCGATTTGCGCAATGACCGCTGCACCGTTCTCAGTTTCCAACGTCACCTCATCCCCTGCCACAGGGGTGATCTTCTGCTTGCGGAAGATGCCGCGGGGCTTGCACTCCACGATGCCATCCGGCGTTTTTACATAATAAAAGCCGCCAATGCCTTTTACGATATAACCGTTCATGCACATCCTCCGTCAGCCCAGCAGCGAGGACCACCAGTCCAGAATACCGCCGCCTGTGGAGCTGCTACTGGAGCTCGACTCGCTGCTGCCGCCGGTGCTCTCGCCGCCGGTAGAGCCTTCGCCCGTGGTGCCGGAAGTGCCGTCACCGCTAGGCTGCTCCGGCTCCTGCGCCGGTGCGGCGCCCGCGCTGACCACAACGTTTACGCGGCTGTTCAGCTTTGCGGTAGCACCTGCCGCCGGGTTCTGGCTGAGCACCGTACCTGCGGGCTGGTCGCTGTATTCTTCGCTTTGGCTGCCAAGACCCAGATGATTCTGCACCAGCAGGGTGCGGGCATCATTCACGCTCATGCCGGTAAGGGAGGGCACCTTGGTGGTGGTGGACACCTGCGGACGGCTGATATAAAGAATGACCGTAGAGCCTGCCGCTACCTGCGTACCGGCGGCAGGGTCGGTGCGGATGACCGCACCGGAGGCCACGGTGGTATCCACAGCCTGCGTGACCAGCACCGAAACGCCCAGTGCCTTGAGCTGCTGCTCTGCATCGGACTGCACATAGTTGGTCAAGTCCGGCACCGTGACATACTGGGTGCCCAGACTGACGGTCAAAGTCACGCTCTGACCTTCGCGGACGGTGCGGCCGGACACCGGCGACTGCTTATAGATATAACCGGCGGCGTAGTTGCTGTTGTACTCTTCTTCCCACTCCGGGGAGATCTGGCCGGATGCGATCTGATCCGTGGCCATGGCCTGATCCTTAGTCATGCCGATATAATCTCCAAGGGTGACATCGGCCTTGTTGTTCATCAGGTTGGAGGAGTCGTTCAGGATCATCCAGCACAGTGCCATACAGGCCAGTGCAAAGGCAATGGTGATGCCGAACAAGGCAGGCAAAAAGACGGTACGGCGCTTTTTGCCCGACCTGCTCTTGCCGTTTTTGCGGGGGGCTGGCTGTTCGTTCTGACGGATCGCGCGGTTCTGGTTCATGGTACGTTTCACCACCTTTTCGGGTGCTTCTTCTGTAATATACTGATATTCAAACAGCACGGAAGGGTTCTGCACATAGGTATCCAGTGCTTCCAGCATTGCCCGTGCCGAGGGGTAACGGTTCTGAGGGAGCTTCGCCATGGCCTTTTCGGTGATCTCCACCAGCGCATAGGGCACCTCCGGTGCCAGTTCATGCAGCGAGCGGGGCTCGTCCGAGATCTGCTTGATGGCGACCTCCACCACATCATCGGCATCAAAGGGCAGATGACCGGAGAGCATCTCGTACATCATGACGCCTACCGAGTAAATGTCACTGGTGCAGTCGGTCTCGTCCCCTTTTGCCTGCTCAGGGCTGATATAATGCACGCTGCCCATCGCCTTGCCGGCCAGCATCTGGTTATCTGCCCGGGAAATACGGGCGATGCCGAAGTCCATCATGCGCAGCTGGCCGTTATCCAGCAGCATAATATTCTGGGGCTTGATATCCCGGTGCACGACGCCGTTGGCGTGGGCATGCTCCAGCGCCTTGAGGATCTGGGAGATGAAGTGCACGGTCTCCCGGCTGGAAAGCTTGCCGCCCCGCTCGTTGAGGTACTCCCGCAGCGTCATACCGTCCACATACTCCATGACGATATACTGCAGATGGTCGTTGACCGAAACATCGTATACCTTAACGATATTGGGGTGGTTCAGCAGCGAGATGGCCTTGGATTCGTTTTTAAAGCGGCGCACAAGATCCGGGTCGTGCATATACTCCTGCCGCAGCACCTTGACGGCCACCACAGTCCCGGCGGGCACAGGGCCGTTCTGGCCCCGCATGACCGCCTTATATACATTGGCCATGCCGCCGGAGCCAATCAGCTCCTGCACCTCGTACAGGCCGTCCAGTCTTTTACCGATCAGGTTATCCATGGCGCACCTCCATCGGCTCTATCCCCACCAGCAGGGCGGTGATGTTGTCCGGGCCGCCGTTTTCGTTAGCGGTGCGGATCAGAGCATCCGGCAGGTCGTAAAAAGACCCGCTGCGCAGCAGCTGTTCCAGCTGCTCCATAGGCACAGCATTGGTCAGACCGTCCGTGCATAGCAGCAGAACATCCCCTGCCTGCAGCGCCACGGTGGTGAACTCCGGCTCCAGCCGGTAGTCCACGCCCAGTGCCCGGGTAATGATGTTTTTCTGTGGGTGATGCTCTGCTTGCTCCTGCGTAATAGTGCCGCAGTCCACCAGCTCCTGTACATAGGAGTGGTCGTGGGTCAGCTGCGCCAGTTTACCATCTCGGTACAGATAGGCGCGGGAATCGCCCGCGTGGCTCAGATAGGCATTGCCGCCGCGCACCAGAGCGCAGACAGCGGTGGTGCCCATACCGGCCAGAGACTCCTCCCGCAGTGCCTTCTGGAACACATAGCGGTTGGCGCTGAGCAGTGCCTTCTTTAAAAAAGTCTCCTCTTCGCCGGGGATGCACTGGCTGTACTGCTCCTGAAAGCAGCGCTCGATGACGCTGCACGCACACTGCGAGGCTTCCCGCCCGCCGCGTGCGCCGCCCATGCCATCGCACACCAGCGCCCAGGCTGCATCGCCGGGCAGCTCCCCGGCACGGTAGTCATCCTGATTGTCCTGCCGGACGCGTCCTACATCCGTTTTTCCTGCAAGTTTCATAGGTTTCTCCCTCTATTTATGCCTTGCCGTTCATTTCGTCGCGGCGCAGCTGGCCGCAGGCCGCACTGATCTCGCTGCCAAGGCGGCGGCGCACCGTGGCGTTTACGCCAAGGCTTTCGAGCTTTTGCTGGAACCGGCGCACATTGGCCGCGTCCGTAGCGGAATACGGACTGCCATCCACCGGGTTGATGGGGATCAGATTTACATGCGCGCCCATGCCCCGGATCAGGTCTGCCAATTGCTTTGCGCAGACATCAGAATCATTGACACCGCGCACCATGGAATATTCAAAACTGACCCGGCGGCCGGTGGTCTCCTGATACCGGCGCACCGTCTGGATCAGCTGCTCCACCGGGTAGGCATCGTTGACCGGCATCATGCTGCTGCGGATCTGGTTGGTAGGTGCGTGCAGCGAGATGGAAAGGGTGAGCTGCAGCTTTTTCTCCGCCAGCTGGTCGATTTTGGGGACAAGACCGCAGGTGGAAAGGCTGATATTGCGCATGCCGATATTGACGCCCTCGGGCGAGGTGATATTTTCCAAAAAGCGCATTACCTCGTCAAAGTTATCCAGCGGCTCGCCGATGCCCATAAGCACGATATGCGAGATACGCTCGCCGATATCCTTTTGGGCGGTGTAGATCTCGGAGCAGATCTCGCCCGCTTCAAGGTTGCGCACCCGCCCCGCCTGTGTGGAGGCGCAGAACCGGCAGCCCATGCGGCAGCCCACCTGCGTGGACACGCACACGGTATTGCCGTAGTGGTAGCGCATGACAACGGTCTCGATGCAGTTGCCGTCGGCCATGCGCAGCAGATACTTCACAGTACCGTCCTTGGCCTCCTGACGACGCTCGATCTGCGGTGCAGCGATATAAAAGGTTTCTTCCAGCTTTGCCAGCAGGGTCTTGGGCTGGTCGGTCATGGCAGAAAATTCGGTGACCAGTTTCTGGTGTACCCAGTGGAAGATCTGCTTTGCCCGGAAGCCCGGCTGCCCCAGAACTTTCAGCTCTGCGGTCAGCTCTGCCAGCGTCAGGGAAGAAATACAGCGTTTTTGTTCCATTCTGTTCTCCTATAACAGGATACGACCCTCAGAGAGTCGTGGTTATTGCGTTCCGGCGGCTTTTTGCAGCACACACAGGAAAAAGCCATCCATGCCGGTGCGGGTGGGCACTGAGAGGCAGCCGTACTCCCCTGCCGTCATTCCGGCAGGCAGCGGCACATCCGGTGCACAGACCGTAAATTCCGGGTGACGCTGCAAAAAGGCTGCGATCTGCTGCTGATTTTCTGCCGGGTCGATGGTGCAGGTGGAGTAGACCAGCCGCCCGCCCGCCTTGAGCAGCGCCGCAGCGGTATCCAGAATTGCCGCCTGTGTGGCAAGCAGTTCTGCCTGCCGGTCAGCTTCCAGCTTTTTATAGCGGAGATCCGGCTTTTTTGCCAGAATGCCCAAGCCGCTGCAAGGCACATCCGTCAGGATGCGGTCTGCCATGGGCAGTGCAGGGTTCGGCTTGGTGGCATCATTACAAAGGGTATGCACCCCGGTAAAGCCCATGCGGTCTACCGCGGTGCGGATCAGTCCCACACGGTTTTCGGCTGCATCGCAGCTGTACAGTGTTCCCGTGCCCTGCATCTGCTCGGCCAGCAAAATCGTCTTGCCGCCGGGGGCAGCGCACAGGTCCAGCACCGTTTCACCGGGGGCTGCGCCCACGCAAAGGGCTGCCAGCTGGCTGGCCTGTCCTTCTACATGGTAGTATCCCTGCCGGAACAGCTCGTTATCTGCCGGGCTGCCAGCGAACCGTGCCAGCACACTGCCGGGCACGATACCCTGCCGCACCTCTGCTGCGCCCTGCTCTGTAAGCAGCGCACACAGCTGTGCAGCGCTGGCCTTGAGAGGGTTTGCACGCAGGCTGGTCAGACCGCCATCGGCCTGATAGGTCAGGATGCCCAGTGCTTCATCCGGGTAGTTTTTGTGGAGGAATTCTGCCACATCCCGCCCGACAGAGCCTAAAACCATCAGGCGCTGGATCTCGTCTGTAAAGACGGCAGCGTCCAGATCATAGCCGCAGGCCTTGCGCAGCACAGCGTTGACAAGGCCGGAAGCGCTGGATTTTTTAAAGGTGCGGGTCAGCTTGACAGCTTCGTTCACCGCAGCGGAGACAGGCACTTGCATATAGCGTGCCTGTGCCAGCGCGGCGCGCAGAATCTCCCGCACGGGGGCATCCAGCTTCGCCAGACCCTTGGGCAGAAACTGCTCCAGAATATAGTCCAGCGTGCCGCGATGCTCCAATACGGTGTAGAAGATGGCGCTTGCAAAGGCCTTATCCCGGCCTTCCAGCTTCTGGCGTTTGAGCTCTGCGTCCAGCACCAGATTGGAAAAGCCGTCCCGCTCCTGCCGTACCAATGCGGCAACCGCTGCCGCACGCGGATTTGCGGCCATCAGAGGCTATCCCCCGTTTTCAGGCGCAGGCCCGCTGCAAAAGCGGTGCCGTCCATGGGCTTTTTGCCCTCCGGCACGACCTCCAGCAGTTGGATAGCACCCTCGCCGCAGGCTACAGTCAAGGGCTTTGTAGCCAGCACAGTGCCGGGGGCTTCGCCGTTGGCGGCAGCCACGCGGCAGGACATCACCTTAAGCTTTTTGCCGCCGGAAGTGATAAACCACGCACCCGGCCAAGGATTCATGCCGCGCACCCAGTTGTGGATATGGGTGGCAGTGTCGGTCAGGTGGAACTCTGCCATCTCCTTGTTCAGCATGGGGGCAAGGGTGGCGTTTTCGTGCTTTTGCGGCACAGCCATCAGGGTGCCTGCGGCGATTTGGGGAATGGTCTCGCACAGAGCTTCGGCACCCACAGCGGTAACGCGGTCGAACAGTTCGCCGCTGGTCTCCTCGGGGTCGATGACGATTTTTTTGCAGTACAGCACATCGCCGGTATCCAGACCCTCATCCATCTGCATGATGGAAACGCCGGTCTCGGCATCGCCGTTCAGCACCGACCACTGTACTGGGGCGCTGCCGCGGTACTTCGGCAGCAGCGAAACGTGCAGGTTGATGCAGCCATAGCGGGGCATTTCCAGCACGGACTTCGGCAGGATGCAGCCATAGGCCACCACCACGATCAGCTCCGGGGCGAGGGCATGGATGTTTTCATCCTCGCTGCCGTCCCGCAGGGTGCGGGGCTGGAACACAGGCGTACCATGCGCCAGTGCAACCTCCTTGACCGGCGGTGCGGTGAGCACCTGTTTACGGCCGACAGGCTTATCCCTCCGGGTGTACACAGCACAGATATCGTGCCCAGCAGCATACAGGGCTTTCAGGCACTCGGCGGCAATATCCGGCGTGCCCATGAACAAAATGCGCATCAGTTATTTCCTTTCGCTTCGCGGGCGGCCTTTTTGCCTTCCTCGGTATCCTCATAGAAGTACTCGCTGGATTCCATGATGGTGATGCCGTCCAGATGGTCGTTCTCGTGCTGGATGCAGCGGCCCAGCAGGCCGTCAGCTTCCAGCTCAAACCATTCGCCGTTGCGGTCCTGTGCACGCACCTTGACGGCAACCGGGCGGGTCACAGCGCCGTTGTGACCCGGGAAGGACAGGCAGCCCTCGTAGGCCGTCTCTTCCTCCTCGGAAACAGCAAGGATCTCGGGATTGACAAAATCAATGAACTTGTACTCGTAATCCTCGGGGATCTCCTCCGGGGCGTCGGTGGTGTCCCACACCACGAACAGGCGGCGCATCATACCCACCTGCGGGCCAGCCAGACCCACGCCGTCGGCGGCGATCATGGTCTCACGCATATCGTCCAGCAGAGTAGCCAAACGGTCGTCAAAATTGGTCACGGGGCGGCAGACTTTGTTCAGGATGGGGTCGCCTTCTTTAACAATATTACGGATAGCCATAATGGTACCTCCAGTTTTATCAGATGTCACCGTCCGAGTGCAGGTCTACCACGACCGATGCCTTAGACGGCAGTTTTTCTTTTTCATACAGTGCCAGCGTGCTGCGCACGAGGTCGCGGAAGCGGCGGTCGTTGCGGCACTTAACGGTAAGCTTATAGCGGTAGGTGTCGTTGATCTTTTCAATGCTGCCGGGCGTAGGACCCAGAATGCGCAGGGGCAGATCCGGCTGCTTGGCCGCCTGCTGCCCTAAAAGCGCTGAGAAACGGGCAGCGGCACACGCCACCTCGTTCTCCTTTGCACCGGCAAAGCCGATGACGCACAGCCCGCAGAAGGGCGGGTACAAGCCGAGCTTGCGGTAAGCGATCTCCTGCTCGTAGAAGGCGTCGTAATCCTGTGCAGCGGCAAGGGTGAGCACTGGGTTGTCCGGGTCGGTGGTCTGGATGATGGCAAAGCCGGGCTCTTTTGCACGACCGCTGCGTCCCACCACCTGCGTGATCAGGCTGAACACGTTCTCGTATGCACGAAAGCCCTGCGCAAACAGCAGCGAATCAATGCCCAGAACACCCGCAAGGGTCACGTCCTCGAAGTCCAGCCCTTTCGCCACCATCTGGGTGCCCACCATGATGTCGTATTCATGCGCTGCAAATTTGGCAAGCAGCTTTTCGTGGGCGTCCTTGGCGGCGGTAGAGTCCTGATCCATGCGCAGCACCCGCGCCTCCGGGAAGAGCTTTGCCAGTTCCTCCTCGGCCTTCTGGGTGCCAAAGCCCCGGTACTGCAGCTTGCCGCCGCAGGCCGGGCAAAGGGTGGGCGGCGGCTCCTGCTGGGAGCCGCAGTAGTGGCACAGCACCTTATGCGCTGATTTGTGGTACACCATGGGCACGCTGCACTTGGGGCACTTGAGCACCTCGCGGCAGTCCTCGCACTGGGCAATGGTCTGGTAGCCCCGGCGGTTGAGCAAAAGGATGGTCTGCTTTTCCGCTTCCAGATTGCGGCGGATGGCGTCCTCCAGCGCAAGGCTGATCTCCCGGGGGTTGCCCGCAGCCAGCTCTGCCCGCATATCCACGATCTGCACACTGGGCAGCGGGTTGCCGCCGTAGCGCTTGGTCAGGCGCACCAGCTGGGTGCGTCCATTCTGCGTAGCATAAAAGCTCTCGGTGCTGGGGGTGGCGCTGGCCAGAAGCAGCAGTGCGCCGTTTTCGGCGGCACGCTGCCGGGCGACCTCGTGGGCAGAGTAGCGCGGTGCGGATTCCGACCGGTAGGTGTGCTCCTGCTCTTCGTCAATGATGATAAGGCCGATATTTTCCAGCGGCGAAAACACTGCGCTGCGGGTGCCCACCACGATATCTGCACCGCCGTCCTGAATCATCTGCCATTGCAGCAGACGCTCGGTATGGTTGAGCGCGGAGTGCTGCACCGCCACCCGGCGGCCGAACTGCCCTTTTAGCCGCAGGATCATCTGCGGGGTCAGGCTGATCTCCGGTACCAGCACCAGCGCCTTGCGGCCAAGTTCCAGACAGCGGGCAATCAATTTTAAAAATACCAGCGTCTTGCCGCTGCCGGTAACGCCGTACAGCAGAGCCGAATGGGGTGCGGCATCTTCTAGCTTGGGCAGCAGCGTGTCGTAAGCAACTTGCTGCTGTTCGGTAAGGGTGATGGGGTCGTTGCGCAGCGGAATGGAGGCGTACAGGTCGATGGACTTATTCACCTTGCTGCATTCCAGCACGCCCTTGGTACACAGATTATCCAGCACCGCGCGGCTGATGCCCTTATCCTCTAGTTCGTTCAGGGTGCGGGGACCACCGCTCAGCAATGCCACTGCTGCCAGCTGCTTTGCCGTAGGCTTTGGCTTTTGCGGCAGTGTGCCCACCAGCTTATAGGCGTTTTCGGTGTGACGGGTAAGCTGCTTTTGCAGCACCGGGGTCACACCGTCTGCCGCCACGGCGGGCTTATACTGCGCACCATACGGAATGACCGCCTTGACGGCCTCGTAGTAGGTGCAGAAGGTGCGCTCCTTTAAAAAATGCACCAGCCGCAGCAACTCCGGTGTCAGACAGGCCGAGGCCGGGGCTACATCGAACAGATATTTGAGCTTGGAGTGCTCCGGCTCAGCATCGCAGGCCAGTACCACGCCCATGCGGGCGCGGCTGCCCTTGCCAAAGGGCACCAGCACCATACTGCCCAGACGCACCGCATTCTGGTGCTCCGGCAGAACAGCGTAGGTGTACAGCTTATCAAAATGGAAGGTCGCATTGCTGACGGCAACGCCTACCGTCTTGGGCATTCGTCCAACTCCTTCAACGCTTGATTTTTAGCCTTGCAGCCCGGCGCGCTGGCAGATGACCTGATACAGCTCTGCGGCGCAGGGCTCGATCTGATTATTGACCAGCTTTACGGTAAACTTATCCTGCTCGGCCAGCTCCTGCCGGGCAGTGGCAAGACGCTCCTGAATGCTTTCCTCAGTCTCGGTGCCGCGGCCGCGCAGGCGATGCTCCAGCTCCTCCACAGAGGGCGGCAGCAGGAACACGGTGGTAGCGCCCGGGAACATCCGGCGGATATTGGCAGCGCCGTGCACATCGATGACCAGCACGACCACCTTACCGGCTTCCAGCCGCTTTTCCACCTCAGATTTCAGGGTGCCGTAGTAGTTGCCGTTATAGAAGTTGTGCTCCACCACCTGATCGTTTTCCAGCAACTGCTGGAACTGCTCGCGGGTGCGGTAGTAGTAGTCCACACCCTCCTGCTCGCCGGGGCGCGGGGTGCGGGTGGTGGCAGAGACGGTCTTTTCGATCTCGGGGTGTGCCTCGCGCAGTGCCTTGACCACGCTGTCCTTACCAGTACCGGCTGCACCGGAAACTACAAACAGAAATTTATCATTCGCCATGGGATGCTTCTTCCTCCATTGATGTTCTGCCCTCCTGCCCTGCGGCGCGGCTTGCCACCGTTTCAGGCTGAAGAGCGGACAGCACGACGTGATCGGAGTCCATGATGAGCACCGCACGGGTGCTGCGGCCATAAGAGGCATCGATCAGCATCCCCCGCTCGCGCGCTTCCTTCACCAGACGCTTGACCGGTGCAGAGTCCGGGCTGACGACTGCCACCACGCGCCCCGCACTGACCATATTGCCAAAGCCGATGTTGATGAGTTTCATAGGCTCCTCCACAACATATTATTCCAGATTCTGGATCTGCTCGCGGATCTTTTCGATCTCCGCCTTCATATCCACCACAATGCGGGTGATATCCAGATCCTGACACTTGGAGCCGATGGTATTGGTCTCGCGGTTCAGCTCCTGCGTCAGGAAATCCAGCTTGCGGCCCACGGGCTCGTCCAGCTGCAGGATATCGCGGTACTGTGCAATGTGGCTGCGCAGACGGACAGTCTCCTCATCCACGGCAGTCTTATCGCCAAAGATGGCGGCTTCGGTCAGCACACGGGCGTCATCAATGTCGCGTTCCTGCAGGATGACCTTGAGTTTCTCGTACAGGCGGTTGGTGTAGTTTTCTACCCGGCCTGCACTCAGGCTCTCCACCTTGCCGACGCACTGTTCCAGAAACACAAGACGGCTTTCCACGTCTGCCTTCATCTTGGCGCCCTCGGCAGCGCGCATCTCTACAAAGCGATCCAGTGCCTGCGCGGTAACGGCAGACACATCCTGCCACAGCTGTTCCTCGTCCACATCGGCGTGGCGGGTGGTCAGCACATCCGGGAAGCGGGTCAGAACAGCGGTGGACACATCATTTTTGACCCCCAGCTGCTCGGATAAGTCCCGCATGGCCTGCTGATAGCTGCGGGCAAGCTCCATGTTGACGGCGACCACGGTATCTGCCGCGTCCACATTCTGCACGGTCATGCTAAGCTCTACCTTGCCGCGGGAGATCCGCTGGTTGAGCTGTTTTTTCAGGCGGCTGTCCAGAGAACTGCAGGTGCGCGGGATGCGGGAGGAATACTCGAAATAGCGGGAGTTCACGCTGCGCAGCTCCACAGTGATCTCACGGCCATTGAGTACGGCAGTCCCCCTGCCGAAACCGGTCATGCTTAAGATCATACTAGCTCCTATTCTTTTGCGGTTTAACTTCGGTTTTTCTGTATAGGTATCCGCTTTGGGCACACAAGCCCATGTTACGATACATATAGCATCATTTTACTATTCTTTTCTAAAAAATTCAAGGTGCAGACTGCATCCGCGCAAAAAACACAATTCCCATTTTTTACTGCTGCGCAGTCAAAATAACATGACTGCGGCAGTTACTGCCTTTTAGCAGCTTTTCGCTGTAAAAATTATAACCCCGCGTTTTCACGCAGGGTTATAACATCAGTTCGTCTTATAAACGCAGGTCACGCTGGTTTGCAGAATATCCGCGTTAAGCAGCGTGCGCTCCACCCAATGGATGTTGTCCGCAATGGTATCCAGAGAGACCTCGTATTCCTTGGCAATGCTTTCCATCGTACGGTACTCGTAGCGATAAATCAAGGTCAGAATGAGCTTGTCCATCATAGAGATCTTGGTAAAACGGGTCTTGCGCTTGTGCTCCTGACGGTAAGCCTCATGCAGGGCCTGGAGCATCCGGTCAAATTCCAGCTTTGAAATGCCAAAATACAGTTGATAATCCTGCTCCTGAAACTCAGCAATGCGCTGCTCCGGGATGCTTCGCATAGCATTTTCCTCCACATCATTTGTTGTATTGTACGGCTATACCAACCATTATAAAAGGTATTGGGCGGCAAGTCAATGTGTAAGCAGAAGTTTTTCCGGTATTACGCAACAGAGTGCGCCCTGCACCTTTGCCGACTGCACAAAAAAGGGCTGCCGCACAGCATTTTGTGCAGCAGCCCTGAAAGGGACTTATTTATCAGACAGGATGGGACTGGTTGGTGTAGTCCACATGATCACCGTCCACGCCCTGCTTTTTAGCATTGCGCTTATCGAAGAACTTGGGTGCGACCTGCGGGAACATTGCGTAGGTCAGAACGTCCTCTTCCTGCGTTGCCCACTTGGCAGCTTCGGCCTTCAGCTTGTCCATCTCGGGAGCAAGCGTGTCGGCAAAGCGGCAGGTAATGGGCTGCTCGTCGCCAAGGATCTTCTTGGTGAACTCGGGCTTGATGGGAGCGGGAGTCTTGCCGTAGTCGCCGTGGACCAGACCCTTGAACTCCTTGGTAACCATCTTGTAGCGCTCGCCCATGATGACGTTGAACACAGCCTGCGTGCCAACGATCTGGCTGGTGGGGGTGACCAGCGGCGGATAGCCTGCATCCTCACGGACGCGGGGGATCTCGGCCAGCACTTCGTCCAGCTTATCTTCCTTACCGGCATCCTTCAGCTGCTTGAGCATGTTGGAGAACATGCCGCCCGGCACCTGATACAACAGAGTGTTGGCGTCCACGCCCAAGCTCTTGGGGCTGATCTGGCCGTTGGCGATGTACTTTTCGCGCAGCTTTGCAAAGTAAGCGCGCACGACATTCAGCTGCTTCAGATCCAGACCGGTGTCGTAATCGGTGCCCTGCAGGGCAGCCACCAAGCTCTCGGTAGGCATGTGGCTGGTGCCAAGGCTCAGGGGGCTCATAGCGGTATCGACGATGTCGGCACCTGCCTCGATGCCCTTGAGGATGGACATGGAAGCCAGACCAGCAGTGTAGTGGCTGTGGATATCCACAGGGATGCTGACGGTCTCCTTCAGCTTCTTGACCAGATCATAGCAGGTATAGGGAGTGAGCAGACCTGCCATATCCTTGATGCAGATGGAGTTTGCGCCCATCTCCTCCAAAGTCTTGGCGTAGGCTGCAAAGTACTCGTTGTTGTGTACAGGGCTCAGGGTGTAGCTGATGCAGCCCTGCACATGAGCACCCTCCTTGTTGGCAGACTTGATGGCGGTCTGCAGGTTGCGGGGGTCGTTCAGAGCGTCGAAGATGCGGATGACGTCGATGCCGTTGGCAACGGACTTCTGCACAAAGTACTCCACAGCGTCATCTGCATAGGGGCGGTAGCCCAGCATATTCTGGCCGCGGAACAGCATCTGCAACTTCTGGTGGGGCAGCTCCTTGCGCAGGATGCGCAGACGCTCCCACGGGTCCTCGTCCAGGAAGCGGATGCAGCTGTCGAACGTAGCGCCGCCCCAGCACTCCACGGAGAAGTAGTTGATCTTGTCCATTTCGGGCAGGATGGGGCGCATCTCGTCCATGGTCATACGGGTAGCCAGCAAAGACTGGTGCGCATCACGCAGGACGACCTCGGTCACCTTGATCGGCTTTTTTGCCATGGTTGTCACCTCTTCCTTAGTTCATGGAAACCAGAACGTCACCGGAGTTGACGGTATCGCCCTTGTTCACGTTGATGGACGCCACAGTGCCATCCTGCGGAGCAACGATCTCGTTCTCCATCTTCATGGCCTCGAGGATGACCAGCACGTCACCGGCCTTGACAGAAGCACCGGCAGCGACCTTGACATCCAGAATGTTGCCGGGCATGGGAGCCTTGACAGTAACAGCACCGGCGGCACCGGCGGCTGCCTTGGGAGCAGCTGCGGGAGCGGCCTTGGGTGCGACGGGTGCAGCAACGGGAGCAGCAGCAACAGGAGCAGCGCCTGCGGCGGTTTCCTCAACGGAAACGCTGTAAGCAACACCATTGACAGTAATATTGTAGTACTTCATGGAAGGATCCTCCAATTCAAAATCGAGCTCAATTTATGTAGTTTCGGACGCTTACAGGGCCATATTGCCGTGCTTCTTGGGCAGGCGGGCGGCGCGCTTGGTGCTCAGCAGCTCCAGTGCAGCCACAACGCTGGCGCGCACATTGGCGGCATCGCAGCTCATATCGGCAGCACCGGCAGCCACTGCGCTGGCAGCGCTGCACACCTCTGCAGTGTAGGCAGCAGCCTTGGCCTTGGTGGCGGCAATGATGTTGTCGGAAGCATCGATCTCGTCCTTGTACAGCACGCTGACAGCGGCGCTGGGCTCCAGTGCGCTGACGGTGCAGCCGGTCACAGCGATGCGCAGGTCAGCAGCAGCCAGAGTGGTGTACACAGGACCCACAGCCTTACCGGCCAGCACAGCCACCTTTGCGGTGGTAGCATCGGCGTAGGTAGCGGCCAGGCGGGCAGCCTCGCGGATGCCGCCAGCCACGTCATCGGTAACGCTGGGCACAAAGCCCTCGGTGTCCACGATGGTGACCACAGGCACGCTGAAGGCATCACACAGGCGCACAAAGCGGGAAGCCTTGGCTACGCAGTTGTGGCACAGCTGCTTGCCGGTTGCCACAACACCCACGGCGTTGCCGCCGATGGTTGCAAATGCAGTGTAGACAGACTTGCCAAAGCCTGCGTACAGCTCCACAGCGCTGTCTTTATCGATCACAGCGGCAGCAGCCTTTGCGGGCTCGGCACCGGCAGCCAGAACAGCGGTGGGCTGCTCGAACTCGAAGATCGCCGGGCCGGTCAGGTTATTAGCGGGCAGCAGACCCACGATGTGAGCGGCCTTTTCGGCAGCCTCTGCGGCATCGGCAGCCACGATGGAAGCCACACCTGCCTTGGCGGCAGCGGCGGCGCTGCCTGCATCGGCGACCTTATCACCCTTGGCAGCGGAGGTGAACGGAGCGGTGAAGAACAGCTCTGCGCCCTCGGCCATGATGCAAACGTCTGCGTTGGCAGCGCTCAGAGCGCTGGTGCCGCCGCAGACACCCAGAACAACGGCCACCTGCGGAACAACGCCGGAGACCTTTGCGATCTGTGCATTCAGCTTTGCGCTGGCGGTCAGCACGTCCAGACCCTCGGCCAGCTTTGCACCAACCGAGTTATAGAAAGTGACCACCGGGCAGCCGGTCTGTGCAGCCATTTCCAGAACCTTGATGTTCTTTTCAACATCCTTTACGGTGACAGCCTCGCCGTTCTGATAAACAGCGTAAGCCTGCTGACCTGCAGCATAGCCGCAGGCAGCGCTCACTGCACCATCAGCAAACAGTGCAGTGTATTCCCCGTCATCGAAGAACTTGGCGAGGATTTCTCCCTTATTGATCTTTGAAGCCATAATTAGACCTCCTGGTTGTCTGTGTGAGCTTTCAAAATTATATTTATTATACAGAAGCTGGCAAAAAAATGCAAGGGATTCTATAAAAATCCATGCGATTCAACATCCATCGCTTATGGAAAGCCAAATTTTTAACGATTCATCGTTTTGCACGTTTTGTCTGGGTAAATCATCATTTTGCGGATGTAGAAATTTTTCCGTTTTTTTTGGCGAAACTGCACCCGTCTGCTGCGTTTTCTTTCCCGTCTGTTTATGTTACACTATGGTTACAAAACATAGATTACCGGGCAATCTGCCAAACTGTACTTATACAGCGCATGAGAACTGCCCGGTAAAAATGAAAAAGAGGTTGAAGCTATCTTGAAGCGATTCTCTGCCAAGCTCCGGCAGCAGGAGCAGATCTACCGTTCCCTGCACGATGCTGCCCGTTCCCTGCTTTCGCCAAAGGGGCGGGTATTTCTGCTTTTTCTGTTGTTTTATAAGGTACTGACAAACCTCCTGCTCGTACCGGCGTTGCAGCTGATCTGGGCGCTGACGCTGCGGTTCGCGCCCATCCGCTACCTCAACAATAAGACCTCTTCCCGCATCTTTGCCTCCCCTGCCATTATCGGGTGCATCGCCGTGCTGGCGGTGCTGGCAGCCTTCTGGAACCTGTACGAGGTTGCCACGATGCTGCAACTATTGACGCGGGTACGGCACAGCGAGCCGCTGCGGGCGTGGGCGGTGTTCCGGGATGCCTTTTGCAGCCTTGTGCGGGTGTTTCTGCCGCAGAACCTCCCACTGCTGCTGTATGGTGCTGCCCTGATCCCGCTGACGAACTTTTTTCTGGCTGCAAACCATCTGACCCAGTTTGCCGTACCGGAATATCTTTGGGGGCTGCTAAAAGCGCGCGCTGCCAATCGTTTTCTATTTGCTCTGGCGGTGCTTTTTGTGCTGGCACTGCTGCTGGACGGACTGGTAGTGCTACCAAAATTTCTGCTGGAACGCAAAAGCTTTGGCTGTGCATTTGCAGAGAGCCTGCGGATTTTGCGCAGCCGTGCCGGGCAGCTGCTTGCACTGGCACTGCGCTGGATGCTTACCGCTGCCGTTCGTACCGGGCTGATGCTGCTGGGTGGCGCAGCGCTGTTCTATTGCGTTATCCTTGGTGTCGGCTTCGCCAGCACTGCTGCCCTGCTGGCACTTTCCCGCGCGGCACTGCTGATTGAGCTGCCGTTCCTTTGCCTGCTCATGGACTGTGCCATGACGGCGGCGCAGAGCACCCTTACAGAGGTACTGTACGAAACGACCCGCCAGCCCGATGCAACGCAGCCGACCGTTTGTAGTACATCCCCTGCCCCGCACCGCGAACAGACGGTACTGGCCGGGATGATGGCCTGTGCCGCGCTGGTCACCTGCGGCGTGGCGGCGGTGTATCTGCTGTTCCCGCAAACGCAGCCGCTGCAAAGCGTTCTGGGTCTTGCCGACCCGGTGATTACCTACCACCGGGGTTATTCCTCCTGTGCGCCG
Source organism: Faecalibacterium tardum (assembly GCF_040096515.1). NCBI lineage: Bacteria > Bacillati > Bacillota > Clostridia > Eubacteriales > Oscillospiraceae > Faecalibacterium > Faecalibacterium tardum. The sequence goes on from NZ_JBBMEO010000002.1 coordinate 179,855, forward strand.
GAGAATACCATGGCTGCCTTCGAGGCCGCGCTGGAAGATGGCAGTCCCCGCATTGAGCTGGACGTGCAGATGACCGCTGACGGCGTGGCTGTGGTGACCCACGACACCAGCCTGCGCCGGTGCACCGGCTACAACGCCAACATCTACGACCTGACCTATGCACAGGTGCAGCAGCTGGATGCCGGACGCTGGTTCCATCGGCAGTTTACAGGCACTTATATTCCAACGCTGGAAGAGGTTCTGGCGCTGTGCAAGGGTAAGGCAGAGCTGAACATTGAGATCAAGCCCAGCACCTTTACGCCAACATTGGAGTCTGAAACGGTGCGTCTGATCCACGCATACGATTACGGTGCAGACTGCGTGGTCACCTCCCAAAGCTACGAGACCCTGTGCAAGGTGAAGGAACTGGACCCGGAACTTACCACCGGGTACATTCTGGCGCTGGGCGTGGGCACTTACTACGACCTGCCTGCCGCAGACTTTTTCAGCGTAGAGTCCACTTTTATCACCGCCGGTATGGTGCAGCAGATCCATCTGCGCGGCAAGACCATCTCCGCATGGACTGTCAACCGTCAGCAGGATGCCGAAAAGCTGTTGCAGCTTGGCGTGGACGACCTGATCACCGACAAGCCTGAGATCATTGCTCCGCTGCTGGCACGGGACAAGGCGCTGGATAACCGTCTGCTCTGGCTGCGGGATCAGCTTCAGGAGCTATTCAACGCGCCGGACGCTGAAGAAGCGATAGATGTAGAGGAGACGATCGAGGACGCCATTGAGGATCCCGAAGAAGTTTTGGACGAAGCATAAACAAAAAACTTTTCACAGCAATACCGGACAGTCTGTTGGCTGTCCGGTATTTGTATTTTCACAAATACGCAAAAAGGAGCCGCAGCACCCTGTTACAGGTACTGCGGCTCCCCTTTTGTCTTTGGAAGTTTAAATTACTTCACCATGCTTGCAACTTCAGATGCGAAGTCGTCAGCACGCTTCTCCAGACCCTCGCCCTTGACAAAGCGGGCGAACTTGACGATCTTGATCTCGCCGCCCAGGTCCTTAGCGACCTTAGCGGTGTACTGAGCAACAGTCAGGTCGCCGTCCTTGACGAACTCCTGATCGACTAGGCAGTTCTCCTTGAAGAACTTCTTGATCTTGCCCTGGATCATCTTTTCCTTCACAGCCTCAGGCTTGTTAGCGGTCTTGGGATCCTGAGCCATCTGAGCCAGCATGATCTCCTTCTCCTTAGCCACGACCTCAGCGGGGACAGAAGCCTCGTCGACGTAGCCGGGGTTAGCAGCAGCGACCTGCATGGCGATGTCCTTGCCATAAGCAACGAACTCGTCCTTTGCATCGATGTCGTTGGTGGTCTCGAAGTTGACCAGAATGCCGTGGGTGCCGCCGCCGTGGACGTATGCAGAGCAAACGCCCTCGTAACGGGTGAAGCGGCGAACCTTGATGTTCTCCTTGATGACCAGGATCAGGTTCTTCAGAGCCTCGTCAACAGTCTCGCCAGCCTCGGTCTTGCATGCCATCAGAGCCTCGACATCAGCGGGGTTCTGCTTCATGATGACCTTGGTGGCCTCCTTGACGAAGTCAACGAACTTGTCGTTCTTGGCAACGAAGTCGGTCTCAGCGTTGACCTCGATGACAACACCGACCTTGCAGGCGGGGCAGTAGTCAGCGTAGACCATACCCTCGGCAGCAACGCGGCTTGCCTTCTTGGCGGCAGTAGCCAGACCACGCTCGCGCAGGATCTCGATTGCCTTCTCGAAGTTGCCATCAGCCTCGGTCAGAGCCTTCTTGCACTCCATCATGCCGCAGTCGGTCTGCTTGCGCAGTTCCATAACGTCCTTTGCAGAAATAGCCATTTTTGTTTTCTCCCTTACACGTTATTTGATTGGTTGCGGAATGGGAAATCAGGCGTTTGCTGCGTCCTCGGCGGGAGCGGCCTCCTGGTTGCCCTGCTTGCCTTCCAGCACAGCGTCAGCCATAGCGCCGGCGATCAGCTTGACAGCGCGGATAGCGTCGTCGTTGCCGGGGATCACGTAGTCGATCTCATCGGGGTTGCAGTTGGTATCAACGATAGCAACGATGGGGATGTTCAGCTTGCGAGCCTCAGCAACAGCGATGCGCTCCTTGTGAGGATCGACGATGAACATAGCCTTCGGCAGGGTCTTCATGTTCTTGACACCGCCCAGGTACTTGTCCAGCTTCTCCATCTCCAGCTCCAGCTTAGCCACTTCCTTCTTGGGCAGCAGCTCGAAGGTGCCGTTCTCCTTCATCTTAGCCAGCTGATCCATACGGTCGATACGCTTACGGATGGTGCGGAAGTTGGTCATCATACCACCCAGCCAACGAGCGTTGACGTAGTGCATGCCGCAGCGCAGAGCCTCGTCACGGATGGACTCCTGAGCCTGCTTCTTGGTGCCGACGAACAGGATGTCGCCGCCCTCAGCTGCAACTTCCTTCACGTAGTTGTAAGCCTCGTCCAGCTTCTTCACGGTCTTCTGCAGGTCAATGATATAGATACCATTGCGCTCGGTGAAGATGTACTTAGCCATCTTGGGGTTCCAGCGGCGGGTCTGGTGACCGAAGTGCACACCTGCCTCGAGAAGCTGCTTCATAGAAACGACTGCCATAATAAAATACCTCCAGATATTGTTTTGCCTCCGCACACCATGATCTGCACGGTACATCGGGTACCGGCGGACTGCCCTCAACCCAAAAGGGCACAAAAGGGCATAGTGATGCGTGTGTAATGCTTTGTTATAATAGCACAAAAAGAATGCGGTTGCAAGTAGTTTTCTCTGTTTTGTATAAAGAATTCCTTGTTTTTTCTCTTATTTGCCCGTATTCATCCCGCTCAGGCCCGCAACACCCATGCGGTTGAGGGCGTATCCCTTGCCGAACATCAGGTCGTATTGCAGCATCCAGTGCTCGTTCGTCCAGCGCTGCTGGAACTCCGTGGGCTGCTGGGTGGTAGTGCCGTCCAGATTCATGGTGGTGCCGCGAGTGCAGCTGCGGCTGGCGACCCGCAGCTGCCGGTTGAGGAACTGGAAGTACAGCGGCTGCTCCAGCCCGAACAGTTCCATCATCACCGGGGAGATATCGTAAGCGGCAATGGTGCCAAAGTCTACCTGCTGCTGGCTGTAATTCGACCACATCAGCAGCGTGGTCTGGTGCAGACGGGGGTCGGTGCTGGAGCCGCTTGCATAGCCGGTGGTGGTGTAGACATCGTAGTTGGAGTCAATGGGGTTATAGTGGTCGCCCCAGAACACCAGAATGACCGGCTCGTCCACCTGAGAGAAGTACGCCGTCAGCTTGCCCAGCATGGCGTCCGCATCCCGGATGCCGGTGGCGAAATCTTCCAGCGCGCCCACAGTGCTGCTCTTGAGCCCCACCGGATGGGATACAACGTGCACCCGCTCGTCGTCCGGGTAGTTGTCTCTATTATAATTGGTATGGTTCTGCATGGTGACCGCGTGCAGGAAGATGGGCTTATCAGAGGAAGTGCTCATCTTCTCGTACTGCTGAATGATCTGGTCGGCCATGGAGTCATCGGTCACAAGGCCGCTGGTCCAGTAGTGCTTGCGCACCTTGGTAACGCCGTGCATATCTTCCAGACTGATAAAATCGCTGAAGCCGAGGTTGGGATAAGCCTTATCGCGGCTCCAGTATTTTGCCCAGAAGCAGTGCACCGCAGCGGTCTGGTAGCCCTTGAGTTTGAGGTAATTGGGCAGGGCGAACATGGGCTTTGTGACGTGCTGCTGGTAGGGCTTGCTGCCGCTGGGCAGGAAGGACACCGAGTAGCCGGTCAGGGCTTCAAACTCCACATCACAGGTGCCGCCGCCAAAGCTGGGGCTGTATGCCCTGCCGTAGGCGCTTGTCTGCTGCAAAGCGTGGAGGTTCTGCGATACATCGGTATCAAAGGTGATGCCGTACTGTTCCAGCTCGGAAACATCCCAGTAGGACTCGTCCATCACATAAATAATGGTGGGCTGCTTTGCCTGCTCCTCCTTGGGGGTGGTGGCGGCATAACTGCCCGCATACATGGGGCCGGTAGAGAATTTTTCGCTCTCGGCTGCATTATCCAGAATATCGTCCACTGCCTGCTCCGAGTAGCCCTCAGGCTTGTCGATCTCCAGATTGGTGAGGTTAGTCATAAAACCGGTAAGTACACCGTAGTAGCGGTAGTAGCGGTCCTGCATCCACGCGTCTGGCGTGATGCCCAAAACCTGTGTGACAGCAGGCTGTAAGTAAACGCCAAACACCAGCAGGCACAGCGCTGCTGCCGAAGCACCGGTACCCGCAAGCCTTGGCAGCCAGCGCTGACGCAGCCGTCCACGGTAAATAAAGAAGCTTGCCACCGTCAGTACCAACACCAACACAATGGAGACCACCATGCTGGTCTGCAGCTTGAGCCCGGCAGCAGAGGCCACACCGGCGGCCTCGGACACCTGCATCAGATCCCACGGCAGAAAGGGCTCGCCCCGCAGCTGCATGGTATAGAAGTTTACCGCGCAGGGCGCACAGCCCAGAACAGCCATGCCCAGCGTGGCAAGCGGCGGGATACGCAGCACCCAGTCCAGCAGTTCCCACACCAGAAATAGCAACAGCCATGCCAGCAGATACGCCCCGAAATGGGGGAAAATAAAGCTGATAAAGGTATCAGCAGTCAGTGACCCGCGCGCGATCCACTCGCCCAGCAGCAGCACGATAAAGGAAGCTGCCGCCGGGAAGAGCATCCGCAGGGTCAACAGCGGTTTGGATGTTTTCATAGTCGATATCCCTTTCCACGTCCCGAACCCTATTTTCAAAGTGGCTGTGCTATTTGCACAAGCCTTTCTTGCCTATTATAGTCACTTTGCTGAAAATGTCCATTCATAATTTTACAAAAATTAGTGTTTGATTTTTCAAAATATTCCCCTATTTTTCACAGACCCAGCTTTGCCCGCAGCTGCTGCCAGAAGCCGTGAGGTGCTGCCGGTGCTGCCGGCACGGCGGTATGCACCAGAATGGCATCCGTGCCGATGGTTTCGATCTCCCGCCATGGGATGGTCAGGCTCTCGTCCCGGCCCAGCAGGCCCAGCAGCCGCGGTCTGCCCAGCAAGATCAGGCCTTGCAGCTGCGCCGTTGCGGGGTCAAACTCCAGATCATCCGCGCGGCCAAGGCATACTCCCTGTTCCAGCTGGACGACCTCCTTCTCGCACAATTCCCGGATCGTCACGGCGCTCTCCCCTTTCTGCCACAGCATACGCCAAGGCAGCACTTTCTATGCCAAAGGGGTGGAAAGCACCTGCCCGGTTGTGGTATACTATGGAAAAACTTGAGAAATATATCCAGAACAAGCGAGGACGCAGTTATGTATAAAAGCATTATTTTTGATATCGGCGGTGTGCTGGTGGATTTTGACCCCAAGGCATACCTTGTAGACCGGCTGTGCAACGCCGAAATGGAAGAGAAAGTTTACGACCTGACCTTTGGCAGCGAAGAATGGCAGCTGCTGGACGCTGGCAAGCTTTCCCGTTATGACGGCAACCAGCGGATGCTGGAGCGTGCCCGCGCCGAGGGCTGCGCCTTTGAGGTGCAGGGCGTGCTGGACGACTGGATGCACATTCTGCGCCCGCGTCTGCGGATGCTGGAACTGGTGCGGCGGCTGAAGAACCACGGCTATTGCGTGTATTACCTGAGCAACATTCCGCAGGATGTGCTGGAATTGCTGACCGAGCGCGGCGTACTGACCCAGTTTGACGGCGGCGTAGCCTCCTGCGAGGTACAGGTCAACAAGCCCGACCCGCAGATCTACAAGGCTCTGCTGAAGAAATATCAGCTGAAGGCCAGTGAGTGCGTATTTATCGATGACAGGCTGGAAAACGTGCAGGCCGCCTTTGCGCTGGGCTTTGCCGGTATCCAGATGAAGGACAGCGTAGGCACACTGATCCGCAGCCTTGCCACCTGTAACGTGACGCTGCGCTGAGCATTGATGCTGTAAAACGCAGCAGCCCCTGCCGGAGAAGCTTTCTCCGGCAGGGGCTGCTTTGCGTTGGTGGGAACTTACTTTTCCTCGTAGCTCTGGCAGTAGTGCGGGGTCTCCACCTGCTGGGTGGTGCAGTTGCACTGCTCCGTCACCTTGATCTGCGGCAGATCACATTTGCAGCCGTCCACATTGTGGCAGCACGCGCAGACATCACAGGTCACGCCGATGTTTTCCATGCTTATCACCTCTTTGTCCATAGGTTACCCTGTGGACAAAGGGTTTATACATGGGTTTTACCAAGCAGCCAGATCTGCGCCCAGCTTACGGCAGGCAGCCTGCACATCGTCATCGGGCGTTTCATTGCAGATGAGCCCTTCCTCACTGAACAGCTGTGCGCCGTCGTCCTGTGCGCGCTGTGCCCAGTCGCGCATCCACTGGCCATCGCCCCAGCCGTAGGAGCCGAACAGTGCGATCTTTTTGCCGTTCAGCGAGCCTTCCAGTGCAGCAAACATGGGCTCGAACTCGCTCTCTTCCAGCTGCTCTGCACCCATAGCCGGGCAGCCAAAGGCCACCACATCAAACTCTGCCAGCTTTGCGGGGGTCATCTCAGTGCAGGGCACGATGGTGCCGTTGGCACCTGCGCCCTCGGCGATGCAGTTTGCCATGGTCTCAGTGTTGCCGGTTGCGCTCCAAAATACGATTGCTACTTTGCTCATAAAACTCTACCTCTTTCTCTGTGTAGTTAGTTTGGAATAACTTCAAGTTCTGAAAAAATGCGTCCATGTTTCATGACGCATTTTTGTAGTTAGTGTTTTCTAACCATCAACAGGATACCACAGCCCTGCCCCTCTTGTCAAGGCATTGGCGCAATGTTTGCACGGCACAACAATGCCGCCTTTTCTGAAGCACACAGAGCGTGCGTTTCAGCTGCCCAATACGCGGAACGCCACCAGCAGCACCCCGTAGATGACCGGCTGGTGCAACAGATACAGCAGCAGCGAGTGCCGTCCAAGCCAGCCCAGCGGCGGGTAGACCGAGCGGTGCAAGGGCTCCATGCGCTGCCGCCCTACAACGCCGTAGAGAAAGTACCCCGCCCAGAACAGAAACAGCCACGGCAGAAGGGCGAAATAATCCGTAGAATAGAACCACCACGGATAAAAGCCAAAGTACGCTGTGACATAGTTTGCATACAGTGTCTGCGGCAGCCAGAGGCGCAGGCTGCCAAAACCCAGATAGCCTGCCGAAACATTGCGGGTAAGGGCGAACAGCACTGCGGAGATAGCAAACCCTGCTGCGGGTGGAATGCGCAGCAGCGGCTTTTCCAAAAGGCCGGTCAGCAGCATAGCGCTGCCCAGCAGGGTCAGCACACCAAAAATGACCCTGTCCTCCGGCATAAAAAGCAGCGTGACCGCCGTGACAAGCGCCCCTGCCCCGAACACCTGTGCGCCCCGGCGCAGGGTTTGATGCCCCAGTTGCACACAGAAGCCGGACAACAGAATAAACACCCAGCAGATGCTCTGCTGCCACAGATGCCCGGGCAGGCCATAATACCAGTCGGCCTGAATGCCGAACAGATTGACCAGATCCCAGCAGCCGTGATAGAGCATCATGCTAACTAAATCCAGCCCGCGCAGCTCGTCCAGAAGGGCGTAGCGGCCAGAAGTGTTATTGTTCTTCACGGCGTTTTCCTTCCTTTTTGTCACGCTGTTACACCGTTTTGCGGCGCAGCAGGCTCATGGGCGGCAGTTCCGGGGTGGGCATGGTGTATTTTTCCATGGCGTGAGGGGTGCTTTCCACCCGCTCCCCTGCTTCATTTTCGATCCATTCCGGGGTAAGTGCAATGCTGCGGCCGTCTGGGCACAGTGCCTCCAGCGTATCCCCAAGGCTCCATTTGCCGCGCTGCTGGCAGTGGGCAATGCCATTTTCCCAGCTGTCCACCGTGCCAACGAACTCCCACTCGCGGATGTAGGTGGCGCTGTCGGTGGCCTGTTTGGCCTGTTCGCGGCCAAAATAGAAGCCGGGGGAGTAGTGCCGGTGGCTGGTACGGGTAAGCTCTGCGTACACCTCCGGCGGCAGTTCAAAGTTATCGTTTGCCGGGTCGGCCAGATAGGCGTCCAGTGCCTTGCGGTAGGCAGCGGTAACGCTGGCCACATAGTAGAAGGTCTTGGCACGGCCTTCGATTTTCAGGCTGTCCACACCCGCCTTGCAGATCAGGTCAATGAAGGGCGCGGTGCACAGATCGTTGGCGTTAAGGATGTAGCTGCCGTTCTCGTTTTCGCCGATCTCGTACAGTTGGCCGGGGCGGGTCTCCTCGCTCAGGTAGTACTTCCAGCGGCAGGGCTGGGCGCACTGTCCGCGGTTGGCGTCACGCCCGGCCATATAGTTGGACAGCAGGCACCGGCCGGACACGCTCATGCACATTGCACCGTGCACAAAGGCTTCAATTTCAAGTTCCGGCGGGGTCTTATCGCGCAGGATGGCAATATCCTGCAAGGTCATCTCCCGGGCCAGCACCACCCGCTTTGCACCCATTTTGTAGGCGGCGCGGGCAGCTGCCCAGTTGGTGATGCCGGTCTGGGTGGAAAGATGCACATCAATGTCTGGGGCAAAGGTCTTGCAGGCATCCAACACACCAAGGTCTGCCACGATAAAGGCATCCACACCGGCCTTGGCAGCCTCCTTGATGGCCTCCGGCAGACGGTCGGCCTCCTCGTTGGTGGGCAAGGTGTTCATGGTCAAGTAGACCTTGCGACCACGGGCGTGGGCGTAGATGACGCTTTCCGTCAGCTGCTCCGGGGTGAAATTAGCCGGGGCAGAGCGCATACCAAACTCCGGCAGGCCGCAGTAAACGGCATCGGCACCGTAGTTGATGGCATAACGCAGACGTTCCGCATCGCCCGCCGGGGCAAGCAGTTCCGGGATCTGTAACATTTGTAGGTTCCTCTCTTATGTATCACAGTTTTTAACGGGAAAGGGGCCGCTGCACCGTGTTTTTTTGTGTAGCGGCCTTTCCTCAGTTTTTCAGGCTTTTGTTCACAGCTGCGACAGTTTTGCAGTTTGCGTTATGCTCTGCCAGCGTGTGGGCGTAGTAGTAATTGCCCTTGAGGTCGGTCACAAAGAAGTAAGCGTCCTTGGCTTCCTCATCGGGCTGCGGCTCCAGCGTCGCTTTGATGGCGGCAAGGCCGGGGTTCGAGATGGGGCCAGCGGGCAGGCCGGTGCAGCTGTAAGTGTCGTAGGCTGCAAGGATATTTTCCGGGATATCATCCCAGCCGCCGTAGTAGGGTGCGACCCAGTTCCAGAGATAGTTGTTGTCGGCGTCGCTCTGGATATGGCTGGAGGTGTTGCTTTGCAGCCGGGGGTAGGGCGAGCCCTCCGCCAGACGGTTGCGGAACACCTGCGCCACATTGGAGTCCTGACTGTTGCCCGCTTCCTCCTGCACAAAGGAGGCAAGGGTGACCAGCTCCGGCAGGGTCATGCCCTGCTTTTTGAGCGCCGCGTACATTTCCTTGGTAAATTGTGCATCGAACTGGGCATAGAAAGTGGCCACATAGTTATGCACCGTATCGCCCTTCAAAAAATCGTAGGTCTCCGGGAAAAGATAGCCCTCGCACTTCATAAAGCGGTTCGGAGCATCCTTATCCTCCGGGACATACTGCCAGAAAGTATATGCGCTGAAATCGCCCTCGTTGGCTTCCTTCAAAAACTCCTCAGCGGTGCACAGACCGGCGGCTTCCATCTTCTGGGCAATGGCAATGGCCGTTGTGCCCTCCGGGATGGTCACCCGCACCGTTTCTGCCTTGGCGTACTGGGAAAGGGTGGCAATGATCGCATCGTAGGAAATCGCACTGGTCTGCAAGACAAAATCGCCATACTGCAGCTTTGCGGCAGCGCCCTTTTCCCCCACATACCAGCGAAACAGGTAGGCAGAGCGGATGACGCCCGCCTCCTTCAGCTTGTTGGCGATCGTGGCTACACCGCTGCCCTGCGGGATGCTTACAGTCACCTCTGTGCTGCCGGGTGCACCATTGCCGTGAATCTCATTGTAGGCAAATCGCACCGCTGCGCCTGCTGCCAGAAGAAGCAGCAGAAGCACTACCAGCAGAATTTTGCCTGCGCCGCCCTTTTTGCGGGCGGCACGTGTATCGTTGTGTGCCATACGCACCTTCCTTTTTTCAGTTTTCCAGCATCAAACGCAGATAGCTTTCGCTTATGTCAAAGGGCTCTGCGTCAAAGCGGATCATGCCGTATTCCTGCCGGGTGCCCTCGCCCAGAAACAGCGGCTGGGCAGCGCCTACCGTGATGACTGCCTTCTCCACGATGACTTCCTTCTCGCGGGCGGCTTCCATCAGGATCTCGGCGGCGCGGTCGCTGTCGGCCATCATCTCCACAAAATACAGGGTATCCTCCTTGCGGAAGTAGATGCCGTAACCATGTTCGTTGGACACGATGGTAGCGCCCCGGGCGTACAGCTCCTGCAACACCACCGCCATGCGTTCCGGGCTCAGCTGCACGGTATCCTTCCAGAACTGTTCTCGCAGCTCGCACAGCTTTTTGGCTGTCACCGTGTCAAATTCCGCCTGGCTCCACAGGTTGCGACTCACCTCACGAGGCAGGCAGCGCAGGGCAAAAGCCTGTGCAAAGCCTTTATCCTGCAGCAGAGCGGCCTGTGCTGCATCTGCCGGGACTGCAACCGTGAAGCCTGCGCCCCGCAGCTTTTGCTGGGCGCACAGGGTATCCAGCAGACCCGCCAGCAGCAGACTGCCCTCGCCGCACAGGCACAGGTAATTGCCCGTGCGCCCCTGCAGGGTGACCGGCACAGCCAGCGCAGCCGCCACGATGGCGTCGTTTTCATCGGCTACATAAATGTTCTGCACACCGGCAAAACGTTCCAGTACCATTTTTGCAAAATCTTCGGTATCATGATGCTGGCTCTGCCACAAAGCCAGCACTGCCGCCTCGTCGGACGGCTGCATCAGACGATACATCGTTCAGGATGCCCCCTCTTATCGTATTTTATTGTTCAGCCCAGTGTTTTCCGGGCAAGCTGCTGTACCTCTTGCTGGATCTCTTCAATGCTGCGCATAGCGTCCCCGCTGGTGCAGTGCACGGTATCCCAGCCAAGATGCCGGGCGCAGAACTCAGCAGCAGCACGGCTGCGCGCCAGATAGGCGGTATCCTTCTCGTGCACGTCCTTTTTGCTTTCGTCGCCGTGGTAGCGCTGGGTCATCAGCCGCTGGCTGACCGCCGGGTCTACCTGTAAATAGATGACCCTGTCCGGTGCGGGCAGACCCAGCAGACGGAACTCGTAATCAAACAGCCAGTGCAGATATTCCTCCCACTGCTCCTGCGGAAGCTTCGAGCACTGGTGCACCGCGTTGGAGGTGGTGTATCGATCGGCGATGATCACACCGCCCTGCTCGTAAAAGCTGCCCCAGCTGGTTTTATAGCTGGCATAGCGGTCCACCGCGTAAAAGCTAGAAGCCGCATAGGCGTTTACATCGTCCGGATGCTGGCCGAACTGCCCCGCCAGATACATCTTGACCAGTGCGCTGGAATCACTGGCATAATCCGGGAAGGTGATCTTTTGCACCGGCACACCCTGCGCGGCGAGATGCTCTGCCAGCAGCTTTGCCTGTGTGGCCTTGCCGCTGCCGTCCAGCCCTTCCAGCACGATCAGTTTTCCCTTGCTCATACGGCGGCACCTTCTTTAATGGCGGCATATTTTGCGCGCACCTCAGCGGTCTTGCCGCAGCACATCTTGCCCTCCGGGCAGGCGCCGCACAGGCAGGCAGGGCCGGCCTTGGCAAAGATATGGGGTGCCACCGGGTACACCAGCGCGAACATTTTTTCGGCCAGTTCCCGGATCTCCCACTGGGCACGGTTGCAGCAGCGCAGCTGGAAGAAGTTCATCAGGCTGCGGGCGTTCATGGTGACCACCATTTTAGTCTCGCAGGCGTTGGGCAGCACAAAGCGGGCATCCTCGTTGGCCTGTTTAGAAGCCTTGGCGCGCGCCTGCTTTTCCGGCATTCCCTCAGCCATCAGGCGGGCGGTGTGCCCCTCCTCCAGCTTATGGGCAAGGTCGAGATAACGCTGGGCGCCCTCCTCCATACTGGCAAGGAAAGCCGCCTTTGCTTCCGGGATGGCTTCGATCTCCGGGGGCGTCACATAGCGGAAATCATCCAGACGCACATAGCGCTGGCTCTGCACGCTGAAGGACGCGATGCGGTGCCGGGTGATCTGGGCAAGCAGGGTGCGGCTGACTCCCTCGATGCCAAAGGTAAAGCTGGCGTGCTCGATGGGGCTGGCATGGCCAAGGTCACTGAGCATGGTCAGAAATTTTGCAGTTTTTTCCTCGTCCAGCCCATCCAGAAGGTCGGTGATGTGGGCGTCGGAATAGCAGAGCTTTGCAGCAGCAGCCACCACCTTTTCCGGTTCCGGGGTGTGGGCGATCAAGCGAACAGTCATCATAGGGTCATTTTTCCTCCGTAATTTTGGTCAGGGGTGCATAATTGGCCATCGTTTTCTTGATGCCCACTTTTTCAAAGTTGATCTCTACGATCTGATCCCCGGCAGCGGGTTTTACCTTCAGCACTGTGCCGCGGCCAAATACTTTGTGCTCCACGATGTCACCCGGTTCATAGTGCTTTGCACCAGAAGCTGCCGATTTTACGGCAGAATTTGCTGTAAAGGTTGTTTGCTTTACAGCATTTTTTGCCGAATTTCCGTTGGAATATGCAGAGCCAAATCCGCTGTTTCTGGCAGTCGGCTGGGCAGAACTGTTGCCATAGTGACTGCCGAAACCGGAAGAAGCGGGGCTTCTTCCGCCGTAGGACGAGCCAAAACCACGGCTTTCACCGGCGTTATATTCCCGGTTCAGGTAGCCGCTGCGGTTATTCGAACCGTAGCCCGCGCCATAACCGCCGCCGTAGCTGCTGCGGCTATAACCGGAGGGGCCGGAGTAACCGGATGCCCCGCCGGGCACAGTATCACTATAACTGCTGCCCCAGCCGCCCATACGGGAACGCTGTTCCAACACCGGACTGCGGGTCTCCTCTATATATTCCGGCTCGATCTCCCGCAGAAAGCGGCTGGGCTCGTTGCGCTGGGTGCGGCCATACAGCATCCGGGTGACGCTGTTGGAGATGTACAGTTCCTTTTTGGCGCGGGTGATGCCAACGTAAGCTAGACGGCGCTCCTCTTCCAGATCTGCCTCGGAGTACTTGCTCATCTCGCTGGGGAAAACGCCCTCCTCCATGCCGATGAGGAACACATAAGGGAACTCCAGACCCTTGGCAGAGTGGATGGTCATCAGTACCACCTGATCGTTGCTTTCGTTATAGCTGTCGATATCGCTGATGAGGGCGATATCCTCCAGATAGCCCTCCAGTGTGGCTTCCTCGCCGTGCTGGTCACAGTAGTTTTTGACGTTGTTCACCAGCTGGCCCAAGTTCTGCAGACGGTCGGCGGCATCCTCGTGCCCTTTGGCGGCGTCTGTTTCCAGCATGGCCTTGTAACCGGTCAGTTCAATGACGTCGGAGGCAAACTCGTCCAGCGTGCGGGTTGCAAGAGAATCCTGCAGGCGCTGGTAGATCTGCCAGAACTTGAGCAGCGGCATCACCGCGCGGGAAAGCTTGGCGTACTGGTCGGCATGACTGATGACATCCAGCATACTGACGCCCTGCTGCCCGGCAAGGTCTGCAATAACGTCCACGGTGGTGGCACCGATCTTGCGGGCGGGCTCATTGATGATGCGGCGCAGCCGCACATCGTCCCGGGGATTGGCCACGATGGACATATAGGAGTGGATGTCCTTGACCTCCTTGCGGTCGTTGAAGCGCTGCCCGCCCACGATCTTATGCGGGATGCCCGCGCGGGTGAAGTAGCTTTCGATAGGAGCCGACTGGGCGTTCATGCGGTAGAGAATGGCGTGGTCTGCCAGATGCCCGCCCGCTTTCAGGTGCTGGCCGATGACATCCGCGATATGGCTGGCTTCGTCCTGCTCATTCTCGGCGGTATACACCTGCACCTTATCGCCCTCGCCGTTGTCCGTCCAAAGGGTCTTGCCCTTGCGCTCGGTGTTGTGCTGGATGACGCAGTTGGCTGCGTTAAGGATATTGGAGGTGGAGCGGTAGTTCTGTTCCAGTCGGATGGTCTTGGTACCGGGATAGAGCTTTTCAAAATTGAGAATGTTCTCAATGGTAGCGCCGCGGAAACGGTAGATGCTCTGGTCGTCATCGCCCACCACGCAGATGTTGCGCTCCGGCCCGGTGAGCAGGCTGACCAGACGGAACTGCGCCACGCTGGTGTCCTGATACTCGTCCACCAGCAGGTAGCGGTACTTGTTCTGGTAGAATTCCCGCACGTCCGGGTGTTCAGCCAGCAGCTGCACGGTCTGGTAGATGAGGTCGTCAAAATCGAACGCACCGGCCTCTTTCAGCTTTTTCTCGTAGGCTGCATAGATGCGGGCGGTCTGAGTGCTCTTCACGTCTCTGGCGTGGTCTGCAAGGGCCTGCTCCGGGCTGACCAGCTGATCCTTCCAACGGCTCATCTGGTTGATGGCAGCTTTGATGGGCAGAAATTTATCATCGATGCTCAGCTCTTTATATACGGTTTTCATTACTCGCTGGGCATCATCGGTGTCGTAGATGGTAAAGCTGCGGGGGTAGCCGATCTCCTCCGCCCAGCGGCGCAGAATGCGCACACAGGCCGAGTGGAAGGTGGAGGCAAACACTTCGTCCCCTTCCTCGCCGCCCAGCATCCGGCGCAGGCGTTCCTTCAGCTCCCCTGCTGCCTTGTTGGTAAAGGTAATGGCCATCACGTTCCAGCTGCGCACCGCGTTGCGGCGCAGCATCCCGTCCAGCCAACTGGGGGCATCCGTACCGGTCATGATGGCGGTACGCAGGGCTTTGACGTCCTCCTCGGTCACCGGGCGGGGCGTTTCCTTAGAGCCGTGTGCCGAGCCGAACCGGATGAGGTTGGCGATACGGTTGACCAGCACGGTGGTCTTGCCGCTGCCGGCACCGGCAAGGATGAGCAGCGGGCCATCTGTGGTAAACACAGCCTGCCGCTGCATATCGTTCAGGCGGCCGAATTGCTTTTCAATGTAAGTATCACGCAGGGTGCAGAATTCCTGCCCGAGAGATGCTGCCATGGTTTCACCCGTTTCCTTCGCTGTTATTCATACCGTATAGTATAACACATTTCGAAAAGGTTGTACACCAAAACTGCATGGAGTTACAGCTGCTTTTCCAGCAGATAGCGGTCGTAGCCGCCGTACATCTCCCGGCGGCAGCGGATGACGAAGCCGGAAGCCTGTGCGTTGTGCAGGCTGTAGCTGTTATCTGGGCTGACGGTAGCCCCCAGATGGGTGATCTGAGGCGGCAGCAGCGGCAGAGCCGCCTGCAGCATAGCGCGCTGCAAACCGTTGCCCCGCCAGTCTGGGTGCACTACTGCGCTGTCTGCGTTGGCCCAGTGTTGCCACTGACTTTTCGGCACGCCCAGAAAGGCGGCATAGTTTTCATCGCTCTGCCCGCACAGGCGCAGGATGAGGTACGCCCCCAGCCGCCCCTGCTGCCACGCACCGATACATATCCCGGTGCGCAGATAGCCGGTAATGTTTTCCAGCGTGTCCGGCACAAACTGCTCCGGGTGCGGCATGGCGGTGCGCACTTCGTTTTGCAGCGCGAACACCGCCGGTGCTTCGGCAGGGGTGCAGCGCCGCAGGGTGACAGCCTGCCGGGCGGGCTTGCCGCATACTTTTTGCAGAAAATAGTCCATCTGTACTATGCCCTCCAAAATAAAATCGTACTTTTCAGCAGATTCCAGTATAAATGACGCTTTTCTAAATGTCAAATTATGCTATAATAGGAGAGAAGGGGCTGTGGAGGGATCCTCCCTGCCCGTTTGTATGAAGTTCGGGGCGGCTTGCCGCCCGGAAACGGAGGAACCATCCATGAAAGATCCCGCACTGGCATCGTCCAGCCGTCTGGGCGGCGCTGTGATCAGCGACCGTGTTGTTGCAAGCCTGCTGGAGGAGCTGTCCAACGGGCGCTATGCCCAAGCCGACCGTCTGCCCGCCGAGGTAGACCTTGCCACCGAGCTGGGGGTAAGCCGCACCGTAATCCGTGACGCGCTGAGCGAGATGGAGCGCGCCGGTTATGTGGAACGGGTGCGCGGCATTGGCACGGTGGTGAACCGCGCTGTGCTGGGGCTGCGCAGCCGCCTAGACCAGAAGCTGGAGTACTACCCGCTGATCCGCAGCTTTGGCAGCTACCCCCATGCAGACGGCATTCAGGTGATGCTTCTTCGTGCAGGCGAGGAGATGGCGCATGCGCTGGCGCTGGAAGTTGGTGAAGAGGTGATCTGCATCAAAAAGCGCATCCTTGCCGACACCACCCCGGTGATCTACTCCATCGACTACCTGCCCCGCAGCCTGTTCGGCAACCGGGACTACACCCGTATCGACCTGACCGGCGACATCTTTGAAATTTTGGAGCAGGAGTGCCACCAGCAGATCTCTTCCAACGTGGCGCACCTGAAGGCCAGCTGCGGCGACGAAGCCATCCGTGCAGCCATGCGGCTTGCCCCGGGCGAGGCCATGCTGCTGCTGGACGAGGTATGTTTCAATCGTTTGTGCAGGCCGGTGATGCGCTCGCTGAGCTACTACACGAACTTTTTTGATTTTTCCATCTTACGCAAACTGCTTTAAACGGAGGTATACTGTCCATGCGTCATCTGATCGACCCTTTGGATCTCACCCAGCAGGAGATCACGCAGCTGCTTGATCTTGCCGACCGTATCTGCGCCGACCCTGCTGCCTATCAGGAGGTTGCCAACCACAAAAAACTGGCCACCTTGTTCTACGAGCCCTCCACCCGCACCCGCCTGTCTTTTGAGGCGGCTATGCTGAACTTGGGCGGCCATGTGCTGGGCTTTCCCAGCGAGAACGTGTCCAGCGCCACCAAGGGTGAGAGCGTAGCCGACACCATCCGGGTGGTGTCCTGCTATGCCGATATCGTTGCCATGCGCCACCCCAAGGAGGGCGCACCGCTGCGTGCCTCCCGCTACTCCCGCATTCCGGTGATCAACGCCGGTGACGGTGGCCATCAGCACCCCACCCAGACACTGACCGACCTGATGACCATCCGCCGCCGCATGGGCAGGCTGGATGATCTGACCATCGGTCTGTGCGGTGATCTGAAGTTTGGCCGCACCGTCCACTCCCTGCTCAAGACCATGGCGCGCTGCAAGAATGTGCGCTTTGTGCTGATCAGCCCGGAGGAACTGCGGGTGCCGGATTATATCATCAACGATGTGCTGGAAGCCAACGGCATCCCCTACAAGGAGACCCGCAGTCTGGAGGAATCCATGCCGGAACTGGACATCCTGTATATGACCCGCGTGCAGAAGGAGCGCTTCTTTAACGAGGAGGACTACATCCGCCTGAAGAACAGCTATGTGCTGACCCGCGAAAAGATGGCACAGGCCAAGCCCACCATGGCAGTGCTGCATCCCCTGCCCCGCGTGAACGAGATCGCACTGGATGTAGACGACGACCCGCGCGCCGCTTATTTTGAACAGGTGCAGAACGGCGTTTACGTCCGCATGGCACTGATTATGACTCTACTGGGGCTTGCAGACCCCAAAGCACCGAAGGAGGAGAACTGATATGTTGAATATTGACGAGATTCAGAACGGTATTGTTATCGACCACATCAAAGCAGGCACTGCCATTGGTCTGATGGATCTACTGGGCATTGCGGGCAACCGTACTGCCAGCGTGGCGCTGATCCAGAACGCACGCAGCAAAAAGACGGCCAGCGGCCGCAAGGACATCATCAAGGTAGAGGGCGACGCCTCCTGGCTGAACTTGGATGTGCTGGCTTATCTGGACCCGAACATCAGCGTGACCATTATTGAAAACGGCAAGGCTGTCCGCAAGGAGCAGCCCAAGCCCCCCAAGCGTCTGGTGAACATTGTGCGGTGCAAGAATCCCCGCTGCATCTCCAGCATTGAAGAGGAGTGCGACCAGATTTTTGAGCTGAGCTCCAACGGCAAGTACCGCTGCGTCTACTGCGAGCAGGAATTGCAGGTAAAACCGGAATAAGTTTTTAAATTTTGAATATCGGAACGCCCATGGGCGTTCCGATATTCCATTTTCACAACTCAAATATAAAAAGGACTGCTATACTGGGCAAAACCCATGTAGAGCAGTCCTTTTTTGAACAAAAGAAAACTGACGGAACTCTTTGCAGCGCACGACACTCCGGCCTGCCTACGCCATTCCCATACAGCAAGCAGAGCCGGAATTGCGACGCATCGAGTAACTTTATCGACTGCAACCCCCAAAAGGCCCGCCGCAGAAAGTCCCGTCAGCAAGGTACTGCGCATTCCTGCACAGCCCAAAAAGCAAAGGTAGACAGCCCGCTTACACGCACCGCAGACTGTTTTTCCATCCAGCAACAAAGCTCTTAAAAAGAGGGGTGTAACCCTCCCACCGCAACGTGACAATGTCCGCACGGAAGGCTTCCTTTACCTGCTTTAGTATAGCAGAGTTACGCTTGTGTTGCACAAAAACTGTCATATTCTGACGGTGCAGATGTCATGAATTGTCGGTGGGCACCGCACAGGTAAAGCGGAACCAATTGTCCCGGCAGCTCAGGGTATACTCCGCACCATGGCGCAGCAGAACATCCCGCACGTTGGAAAGCCCCATGCCGTGGCCGGGCTCCTTGCGGGTGGTGCGGGGCAACTGCCCATCCGGCGGCAGCTCCACATCCCGCTGCACCCGGTTGCGCACCGAGAGAAGGTATTCCTCCCCCGTTTTGCGCACCCGCACATAGACCTCCGGCGGGTACGCCTGCGCTGCGGCCCAGATGGCGTTATCCAGCAGATTTGCCAGCACGGTGACCATATCCACCCCGCTTAAGGGAAAATTCCGCAAATCACAAAGGTCAAAATACACGCTTACGCCCTGCCGGGCGGCTTCCTCGTATTTGCGGGTCAGGATGGAATCCAGCAGCGGGTTGTGGGTATCCATAATGGTTGTGCTGGCTGCCACAGCCTTATCTACACCGGCAATATAGTTCTGTGCACCAGCCACATCTCCCTGTTCTAGCAAGGCACGCAGCGCACTGATGTGGTTGGTGAACTCATGGGTCAGACGGCGCTGGGCGGTATAGGAATCCAGCAGAGCCGAGGCTCGCTGCTGCTCCAGCTCGGCCTGAAAATGCAGGCTGCGCCGCTGCATGACCTGATCATTGAACATCGCCACGATACACAGATGCACCATGACAGCCACCGTAAGCCCCACTGTCATCCCCATTGTGGCCATGGTGGCCCTTTTGTTGTTATCTGTGAGCATGAGCAGGATGTTCAGCACCACGACCACACCCGGAAAAAAGCTCATGGTCAGCGCCTGCAAAGGCTCCAGCGCATTGTATCTGCGCCACTTGCCCACAAAGAACGATACCCCGGTGCTGACTACCAGATTTGCGAATGACATTATGATCAGACAATCTGCGCGCTGGATGACCTGCTGTAGCTCACATTTCAGCACCCACGATATGACATACCGCACACTGTTTTCAACCAACAGGCACATGGTGCCGTTGATCAGACAGGCGGTAAATTTCTGCCCCGGCGTGCCACCAAACAGCATAACTGTGATGAACAGAAAAAGAAGCGTGTAAACCACTGCCATCGGCGTAAAAAAGCCATGGTTGCGCACGACCGAGAGGGTCATTGTGAGCACGGTTATAATGCAGGACCACACCAGCGGGTGCTTTACCCTGCCCTTGCCAAGGTAAGCATATTCAACCATGATAAAGCCGAGCCATTGGGTCAGGCAGACCCAGTGGCCGTACATATACCAGCGCCAGAATTCTTCATTCATCGCCGAACTGCCCCTTCCATTCCAGCCATGCGTTGCGGATAGCCGGAAAATCCTGTCGGCTTGCGTTCAGTTCTACCCCGCTGCGCAGTTCTACCTTATAGTTGCGGATAGAACGCACATATTGCAGGTTGACCACATCACTGCGCCCCACCTGCAAAAAGCCGTTTTCGTACAGCATGGCGGGCAGATCAGCGATTTTGCCGTAAAAGGTGCAGATGGGCTGGTGCGGGATATCGCCGTAGACGTTGATCTGCCGCAGATCGCTTTCCAGATAATAGATCTGATCCAGCGGGATCTCGCTGGTGGTACGGTTGTGACGCACCTCCAGCGTCTTTTTAGGGTCGGTCATGCCGGAAAAAATATCCTCCAGACAGCTGGGCAGCTGGGCGGCAATATCGCGCTTGAGTAGGTAGCGGTAGGCATTGACCGTATAGCCCTGTGGGGCAAATTCCAGATAAGCCGAAATGTACACCAGCACGATATCCGGCGCGACCTGCCGCAGCCTGCGCCCCAGCGCAATGCCGTCGGTTGTTTTCAGGTCTACATCCAGAAACGCCAGCTGGTAGTGCCCCAGCTCTGGGGTGGCCAGTAGCTGCTCACCGCTGGTGCAGACAGTGCTCTGCACCTGAATTTCCCGGGCGCGGAACCATTCCGAGATGTATTCGTCCATCTGTGCAGCGAACGCCGCATCGTCGTCACAGATAAGAATGTGCATGGGCTGTTTCCTCCTTTTGAACACAAAAAAGCATATAGCAGTGTTCCCCGCCGGGAGAAGCACTGTATATGCTTTTATATTACACTTGTACCGCCCGTTCGTCAATCAAAGGCGGAACGCACTTGTTAAAAAATCACGCAAGAAATTTGTCGTAAAGGCCAAATGCAAAGATGAACACCACGATGAGCGGCAACACATAGGTCAGGTAGCCGCGCATCCAGTCCTGCACCTTAAGGCCCTTGCCGGTATTGACCTCTTTTTTGTAGTTCTGCCAGCCCCAGCCGTAGCGGGTAACACAGAACAGCAGATACACCAAGCTGCCCAACGGCAGAAAGAGGTTGCTGACCAGAAAATCCTCTACATCCAGCACAGCACCGCCGAATACCGCAAAGCCATCCCATGCCCACAGGTTATAGCCCAGCACGCAGGGCATGGACAGCAGGATGATGAGCACGAGGTTCACCAGACTGGACTTTTTGCGGCTGCATCCGGTCAGCTCCATGCCGCAGCAGATGATATTTTCAAACACTGCCAGCACGGTGGACGTGGCTGCAAAGGCCATGAACAAAAAGAACAGGCTGCCCCACAGCCGCCCCATGGACATATTGGCAAAAATATTGGGCAGGGTGATAAAGATCAGGCTGGGGCCGCTGGTCTGGTCCACATGGTAGGTAAAACAAGCCGGGAAGATGATCAGACCGGCGGTAATAGCTACGAAGGTATCCAGCACCACGATGCGGACAGACTCGCCCAGTAGAGAGTGTTCCTTGCCGATATAGCTACCAAAAATGGACATGGCTCCGATGCCAAGGCTCAGGGTGAAGAAGGCCTGATTCATGGCGGAGACCAGTGTGTTGACCACGCCCACCTCCTGCATCCGGGCAAAATCCGGCACAAGGAAGAAGGAAAGACCCTCTTTTGCCCCGGGCATGAACAGGCTGTTGACAGCCAGCACCACCATAATGAGAAGCAGGGCGATCATCATGCCCTTAGTCACGCGCTCCAGACCACTTTGCAGACCCTTGGCGCACACCAGAATGCTCACTACCACCACAAATACCATCCAGAAGGTCATGGTGGCGGGGCTGGCCAGCATTTCGGTAAACTTACCGGCCACCTGCTCGGCGTTCAGCCCTGCCAGCTTACCGGTGGCGGTCATGTAGAAATAGTGCAGCATCCAGCCTGCTACGGTGGTGTAGAACATCATCAGCAGGTAGCAGCCGATGAGGGTAAAGTAGCCGTGGATGTGCCACTTCTGTCCCGGCTTTTCCAGCGCCTGATACGCCCGCACCGGGCTTTTGCGGGAGGCGCGCCCCACGGCAAACTCCATGGTCATGATGGGCAGACCCAGAATGACCAGAAAGATCAGGTAGAACAGCACAAAAGCACCGCCGCCGCCCTGACCGGCAATATACGGGAACTTCCATACGTTGCCGATGCCGATGGCACAGCCTGCGGAAAGCAGAATAAAGCCCAGACGGGATTTCAGAGTTTCTCGTTCCATGATTCGATAACTCCTTACTTCTGCTTCCGGGGTGCGTTTTTGCCCACAGGGCCGCGGGGACGGCGCTCGGCAGCCTTGGACTGCTGGACAGCAGAGCGGGTCTGTGCACGGCCCTTGACCGCTGCGGCGCGCAGACCGTTCACCTCGGCCTTAGTCAGTTCGCGGTAGGTGCCGGGCTTGAGCATGCCCAGCTTTACCACGCCTTCTGCGTTGCGCTTCAGGCGCACCACCTCAAGACCCACGCTCTCGCACATCCGGCGAATCTCGCGGTTCTTACCCTCTTTCAGGGTCATTTCCATCACGGTGCGGCCGGGCTCATCAGTGACCACGTTGATAGCACAGGGCATGGTCTTGGTGCCGTCGTCCAGCACGACGCCGCTGCTCAGCTTGAGGATGGTGGCTTCATCGGCGCGGGGCTGCACGGTAACGCGGTACAGCTTGGAGATGCCGCCGGATGGATGGGTAACGGCCTGTGCAAAGGCACCGTCGTTGGTCATCAGCAGCAGACCCTCGCTGTCCTTATCCAGACGCCCCACCGGGTACAGGCGGGCGGGGATGTCGCTGACCAAGTCCATCACGGTCTTGCGGCCTAACTCGTCGCTAGCGGTGGTTACATAGCCACGGGGCTTGTACAGCGCCAGATAATACAGCTGCTGGTTCTTCTGGATGTAGATGCGCTCGTCATCCACATGGAGCACGTCACGGTTGGGGTCCATCTTGTCGCCCACCTTGACCGGGTGGCCGTTCACCTTGACGCGGCCCTCGGCAATGATCTGCTCGGCGGCGCGGCGGGAGCACAGACCCTGCTCGGCCATGATCTTCTGAATACGTTCTTCTGCCATAATATTACTCCTTGTGCGCCTCACGGCGCTCAAAACGCGCACCGCTTCCCTGCTTTGCGGGGCACGGTGCGCGGCTATATAAACCGCAGGCCAAAAGGTCTGCGGCTGCGGTTAGGTTGCTATAAAGGGTTACTCTGCCTTGGGCTCCTCTGCGGGGGTCTTGCCGTCCTTTTTGACCAGAGCGGTGAGTTTTTCCACCAGCTCGGGCAGCATGGTCAGGGCTCGATCGATGCTGTTGGAGCTATCCGACAGCTGGATGGTGCGCACACAGCCATCCTTGATGACCAGAAATGCCACCGGCTGGATGTTGACACCGGCACCGGAGCCGCCGCCGAACAGATCCTTGTTGGCAGCATTCTTGCCGTTAAAATCGGTACCGCCGGAGGCGAAACCAAAGCTCACCTTGGACACCGGCAGAATGGTGATGCCGTCCTCGGTGGTGATGGGTTTGCCGATAATGGTGTTGGAGTCCACCATCTGGTGAATCTTTTCCATTGTAACGTTCATCAGACCCTGAATAGGATGCTCTGCCATAAAACAACTCTCCTTTATTCATCCGTACAGACGTTCGCCCGCCGGAAAGCATTCTGATATAGATTTAGTGTACCACACTTTATATAAAGATGTCCAATACTTTTTTGCGCCAGAACTCGTACAGCACCCGCACGGCGGCAATGACGATGAACAGCGCCTGTGCGCTGACCCGGAAGGACACCTTGTCCTGCACAGTAGGCTGGGCGCTGCCGAAGTCCGGCAGAACGCGCAGCTGGTCAAATTCCAGAAAGAAAAAGTGGTCCAGCATGCCAAGGGTCGGGTAAAGCCACGCCTGCAGCTTGCCGTAATTGCGGGCAGCTGCAGCGGGGTCGTCCCCGCGCACGCCAAAACAGACCGAGATCTTTGTAAAGCGGATGGCGCCAAACACTGCCCGTAGCAGCGTACCCACGCCCCGCAGCATGGTGCAGATCACATCCAGCGTGAGCTTTGCCTTTTGGCGGGGCGGCTTTTCCGCTTTGGGCTTTGCGGGCTGCGCAGCCTTTTTTTCAGCTTTTTTGCGCTTGCGCTCTGCACGCCATGCACGGAATTTTGCTTTCAGTCTGCCGGTAAAGCCCTTGGACTCCTCCGGCTGGGCGGGCGGTTCCGGCTTTGGGTATTGGAACACCGGAAAAGTGATGCCCAGTGCCCCGGCTTTTACGGTGAGCGTATCGTTTTGCCAGCAGACATCCGCGCAGAAGGGGCACAGCAGCAACAGCGCCGCCAGCACCAGAATGATCAGCAGCAGGATGCCCACCACCTTGAGGACGAACAGCAGACAAGCGCCCACTGCGGAAAGAACCATGACCATGGATCAGCCCTCACTTTCGGTCGGATCATCTGCCGGTGCATCGCTGTGCACCGGCGGCAGGTCTGCCAGACTGGACAGGCCAAACACGCGCAAAAAGGTATCGGTGGTGCGGAAGCTGACCGGACGACCCGGCAGGTCCAGACGACCGGCTTCCTCGATCAGACCTTTTTCCAGCAGGCCGGACACGCTGGAGGAGGAGTCCACGCCGCGCACCTGCTCGATAAAGGCGCGGGACACCGGCTGGTTGTAGGCGATGACGGTCAAGGTCTCCATAGCCGCAGGGCCAAGCGGCACAGCGCGGCGGCTGTCCAGCACGCGGCGTACACAGTCCGCCCACTGGGTCTTGGTGGCAAGTTGCCACCGGGTATTGAGATGCAGTAGGCACAGACCGCTGTCCTCCCGCTGGTAGCGGGTGTGCAGGGCTTCCAGCGCGGTCTCTACGGTAGACTGCGGCAGCTGCACCGCCTGTGCCAGCTTATCGGCAGCTATGGGGTCGCCGCAGGCAAAAAGCATAGCCTCCACGGCGGCAAGGGTTTGTTTCTGGTTCATGGGTTCTCCTTATTGCGTTCCGGGCGGGTACGGCGCATGGTCAACTCTCCCCTGTCGTCCAGCGCGATGCGTCCGCCGCGCACCAGCTCCAGCAGCGCCAGAAAGGTAGCTACGTTGGTGCTGCGGCTCTGGCTGCGGGAAAACAGCTGTTCCATCTTTGCCACGGTACCGCCCAGCATCCGGCGCAGGATATACACCACCCGGCTGGTGACCGACACCATAGGCGCGGTGACCAGCGGCTCAAACTGCTGCTGGGTGGGCACACGGCGGGTCTTGGTGCGTCCCGCCAGCGCCTGCCAGTAGTCCGCAAGCATCTGCGGGGCATGGTGCAGCGCGTAGGTGTTGTCCAGCTCCATCTCCATAGGACGGCGCACGAACACCGGGGCGGCTTCTCCTTTTGCGCGCAGCAAAGCCGCCATGCGGCGGCACTGGTCGTACTCGATCAGCTGACCGGTGAGTTCCTGCTTCATGCGCTCGCCCTCTTCGCTGCGGGGCAGCAACAGAAAGCTTTTCATCTCCACCAGATGCGCCGCCATCTCAATGAAGGCGCTGGCAGTCTCGGGGTCGGGGTCGGCTTGCTCCACGGTGCGGGTGTACTGGTCGATGAGTTGCAAAATAGGGATATTATGCAAGTCCATTTTATGTTTGGCCACCAGCGCCAGCAATAATTCCAGCGGGCCGTCAAAATCTTCCAGATGGAAGGTCAATTCCTCTGCCACTCAGATCACCGCCCCAAGGCTGCTTGCATAAACGGTGTAGGCGATCTTATCAATATACCCGGTGCCCATACCCAAAAGCGACCACACCACGTTGTTCAGGTAATACAACGGCACATCCAGAAAGCCGCCCCACACCGCTGCCAGCATGACGATCATAATATATTTTTCGTACCGCATCAGGCCAAAGTAGATGCGCTGCGGCAGTACCACCAGCAGAATGCGGCTGCCGTCCAGCGGCGGCACGGGAATGAGGTTGAACACCGCAAGGCTCACGTTCATCAGCACCAGATACCGCAAAAACATGGCAATGTAAATGGTAGCGTTATTGACCGGTGCCCAGTAGTACATCACCTTCCACGCCACCATGCCAAGGTAGGCCAGCACAAGGTTTGCCACAGGGCCGGCCAGTGCAGTGAGCGCCATACCCCACTTAGGGTTTTTGAAGTTGCGGGGGTTGGTGGACACAGGCTTTGCCCAGCCCACGCCCGCAAACACCATGCACAGCGTGCCCAGCAGGTCAAAGTGGGCAAAGGGGTTCAGCGAAAGACGCCCTTCACGTTTGGCGGTGGCATCGCCCAGCAGCCATGCTGCCAGCGCATGGCCAGCCTCATGGAACGGAATGGCCACCAGCGCCACCAGTGCGCGGATGATAATTGCCTGTGCGGTCATGTAAATCTCCTGTCAAAACGAATTTCTTCCTTTATAATACTATTTTTTTGTGCCCTGCACAAGCCCCACAGAACCGGGAATGCAAAAAGCTGCAAGAAATTTAAAAAAAGACTTGCTTTTTCTTTGTATCTCTGGTAAAATAGTCAAGCTGATTATTTTGATTCCATACTTCACTGTAGGAGGTGCAATTACCATGGCTAAGTGTGAATGCTGCGGCAAGGGTGTTACCTTTGGTATCAAGGTCTCTCACTCTCATCGCCGTTCCAACCGTACCTGGAAGCCGAATGTCCGTCGTGTCAAGGCGGTCGTGGAGGGCTCTCCCAAGTATGTCTACGCATGCTCCCGTTGCCTGCGCGCTGGCAAAGTTACCCGCGCTGTCTAATTTGGTGTATGTGGCCGGTCACTTTGTCGAGTGGCCGGCTTTTTTATTTGCCGCAAGGAGAGGAATAAAATGTCTTTGCCTGTTGATCCCATCATGCTGCTGAGCGTGGTGAACCTGAAACTGCGGGATCAGTATAAGGATCTCGATGCGCTGTGCGAAGATCTGGAGGCCGACAAGGCCGGTCTGTGCACAAAGCTGCACGCTGTGGGCTACGATTACGACCCGCAGCGCAACCAGTTTATCTGATTATAGCTTCCAAATCCGGTACCGGTGCGCAGCGACTGTGCCCGGGCCGGTGAATGATAAAATAAGGAGTGCTTGATTTATGATCCAGGGTACCTATTACAAAGAGTGGAGCACGGTTCTTGGCCGTGAGATGGAGTTTAAGGTGTACGGCCATGCCGGTGTGCCGGTGCTGGCACTGCCCGCCCGCGGCGGCCGTTTTTACGACTGGGAGAATAATGGGATGCCCGATGCCATTGCCCAGCTGCTGAACGAGGGCAAGGTGCAGCTGTTCTGCGCGGATGCCGTGGACGGCGAGGGCCTTTTGAACGGTGATCTGCCCCAGCGCCGCCGTGCCGAGCTGCAGGAGAAGTATTTCGTCTACCTGACCGCTGAGCTGGCTCCCCGCATTCTGACCCTGAACAACGCCAAAAAGGGCACCCGGATCTGGACTGCCGGAGTGGACTTGGGCGCTTACCACGCCGTCCACTGCCGCCTGCGTCGTCCCACCCTGTTTGCCGGTGCTGTGGGCATGGGCGGCATCTACGACCTGACCCGCTTCTGGGGCACCGACAGTGATGACATGGTGCTGCGCTGCTCTCCCCTTGCCTATCTGCAGGAGAACGGCATTGCCAACAAGCTGGCATTGACCAAGGCAGAAGAGAACTGCCTGATCCTCTGTGCCGGTCAGGGTGCCTACGAGGGCGATGCACTGGATGACACACAGGCATTGGCTGATCTGCTGAAGGATCAGGGTATGCCCGCACATCTGGAGATCTGGGGCGGTGACGTCTCCCACGACTGGTACTGGTGGGGCAAGATGTGGAGCCTGTTTGCACCGCGCATTCTGGAAGTAAAGTAAGTATTTTTAACGAGGGAAAGCCTGCAGGGCTTCCCTCGTTTTCTTATGTGCAACGGTTTTGAATGGCCTCCGCGTGCGCTCTGGCCATGTTCAGCGGTATTTTACTTTTAAATTTATGGTTCAGAAACACCTGCGGCGTTTCTGAACCATTTTTTGTTTGCAGCACCATTTATTCTTGATTTCCTACTTGAATTGTCGGATATTATGTGCTATACTGCTGTTGCAAGAAAATATACCCCACGGGGGTTTATGAAAGGAGTGTTTCCCGTATGGAAGAGACCAAAAAGCACTGTTGCTGCTGCGTTGATACGCCGGAAGCAGACACTGCGTCAGATACCACTGTCCCCTGCTGCTGCCGTCACAAAGAGCGCAGCCAAGAGGAATACAAAGCCCTGCTCAACCGGCTGAACCGCATTGAAGGGCAGGTGCGGGGCATCCGCGGAATGCTGGAAAAGGACGCCTACTGCGTGGATATTCTGGTACAGGTGGCTGCAGCCAATGCGGCGCTGAACAGCTTTTCCCGGGAATTGCTGGCGCAGCATATCGGCAGCTGTGTGGCGGACGACCTGCGTGCCGGCAGCAACGAAAAGCTGGAAGAACTGCTCCGGCTGCTGCCCAAGCTGATGAAATGACCGCCCGCCGGGCAGACTGACCACAAGGAGAAAAAGCAATGGAACAATTCAATGTTACCGGCATGAGCTGCGCGGCCTGCTCTGCTCGGGTAGAAAAGGCCGTAAAGAGTGTGCCGGGCGTCACCGGTTGTTCGGTAAGCCTGCTGACAAACTCTATGGGCGTAGAAGGCACAGCAGAAGATTCCGCCATTATCCGTGCCGTAGAGCAGGCCGGTTACGGTGCAAGCCCCAAAAAGGCTGCCGCAGCGGCCAGTACCAGCGCAGAGCTGGACGCGCTTGCCGACCACGAAACACCCAAGCTGAAACGGCGGCTTATCGCCTCGCTGGGCTTTTTGCTGGTACTGATGTACTTTTCCATGGGGCACATGATGTGGGGCTGGCCGCTGCCCCGCTGGTTTGACGGCAACCACATCGCCATGGGGCTGGTACAGCTGCTGCTGGCGGGCATCGTGATGGTGATCAACCAGAAGTTTTTCATCAACGGCTTCAAAGGGCTGGTGCACCGCTCCCCTAACATGGATACGCTGGTGGCTATGGGCTCGATGGCAAGCTTTGTGTGGAGCACCTACGCCCTGTTTGCCATGACTGATGCGCAGCTGCACGGCAACGAAGAACTAGTCATGCACTACATGATGGAGTTCTATTTTGAGTCTGCCGCCATGATTTTGACCCTCATCACGGTGGGCAAAATGCTGGAGGCACGCTCCAAGGGCAAGACCACCGATGCACTCAAGAGCCTGATGAAGCTTGCCCCCAAAACCGCCACCCTGCTGCGGGACGGTGCTGAGGTGACCGTGCCCATTGAACAGGTGCAGAAAGAGGACATCTTTGTGGTGCGTCCGGGCGAGAACATCCCGGTGGACGGCATTGTGCTGGAAGGCAGCAGTGCCGTGAACGAGAGCGCCCTGACCGGCGAAAGCATCCCGGTGGACAAGGCCACGGGCGATAAGGTAAGCGCCGCCACCACCAACCAGTCCGGTTATTTGCAGTGCCGCGCCACCCGCGTGGGCGAGGACACCACACTGGCGCAGATCATCCGCATGGTCAGCGATGCCGCTGCCACCAAAGCCCCCATTGCAAAGATCGCAGATACCGTATCCGGCTTTTTCGTGCCTGCGGTCATCAGCATTGCAGTGGTCACTACCCTTGTCTGGCTGCTGCTGGGGCGGGATGTGGGCTACGCGCTGGCACGGGGCATCTCGGTGCTGGTCATCAGCTGCCCCTGTGCGCTGGGTCTGGCAACGCCGGTGGCTATTATGGTTGGCAACGGTTTAGGCGCGAAGAACGGCATCCTGTTCAAGACCGCTGCGGCGCTGGAAGAAGCCGGGCGCACCCGCATCGTAGCGCTGGACAAGACCGGCACCATCACCTGCGGCGAGCCCACTGTCACCGACCTTCTGCCCGCTGCGGACGTGACCGAGACCGAGCTGCTCACGCTGGCCGCCGCGCTGGAGGGTCGCAGCGAGCACCCGCTGGCGCGGGCAGTGCTGGCCTATGCGGAGGAAAAGCAGCTGGAGCTGCCCTCTGTTACCGATTTTACTGCCCTGCCAGGCAACGGCCTTGCCGCCACGCTGGAAGGCAAGGAGATCTTTGGCGGCAACGCTGCTTTTATTGGCACAAAGGTCTCTATCCCCGCTGTGCTGCAAACTGAGGCTGCCGCACTGGCCGCTCAGGGTAAAACGCCCCTCTTCTTTGGCGGCGCAGGTCGTTTGCTGGGCGTTATCGCAGTGGCAGATACCATCAAGGAGGACAGCCCGCAGGCCATCCGGGAGCTGCGGAATATGGGTATCCGGGTTGTGATGCTGACCGGCGATAATCAGCGCACCGCCGAGGCCATTGGCCGACAGGCCGGGGTGGACAAGGTGATCGCCGGGGTGCTGCCGGAGGGCAAGGAGGCTGTTATCCGGCAGCTGCAGAAGTACGGCAAGGTGGCTATGGTGGGCGACGGCATCAACGATGCCCCTGCCCTGACCCGCGCTGACACCGGCATTGCCATCGGTGCAGGCACGGATGTAGCCATTGACGCTGCGGACGTGGTACTGATGAACTCCAAGCTGTCGGACGTGCCCGCCGCCATCCGGCTGAGCCGTGCTGCCCTGCGCAACATCCACGAAAACCTGTTCTGGGCATTTATCTACAACATCATCGGCATCCCGCTGGCAGCCGGTGTGTTCATTCCCTTGGGGCTGACGCTGAACCCCATGTTCGGCGCAGCTGCCATGAGCCTTTCCAGCTTCTGCGTGGTGAGCAACGCCTTGCGGCTGAACCTGTTTGACCTGCACAGCGCAAAGCGTGACCACCCGCCCAAACACGTCCCTGCCCTGCCTGCTGCCCTTGTGCAGCCCGCAGCGGAGGAAGATACAACTTACAAGGAGAAGATCGTTATGAAAAAGACCCTGACCGTAGAAGGTATGATGTGCCCTCACTGTGAAGCCCGCGTCAAGAAGGCTTTGGAGGCTCTGCCGCAGGTGGACGAGGCTGTTGTCAGCCATGAAGCCGGTACCGCCATCGTTACCCTGAACGCTGAAGTGGACGATGAGGTGCTGAAGAAGGCCGTGGAAGCACAGGATTATCCTGTTACCGGCATCCAGTAAGGGTATCAGCACCACAAATGCAAAAAAGGCAGCTGCGCGTATTCTGCGCAGCTGCCTTTTTTGTAGCAGTACGATTTTGAATGCGCGCCGCGTTCGCTTTGCGCATCTTTAAGATCTCATTTTTACGAAAGAAGTCGTCACCACGATTGAAACACAAAAAGCCCGCTGCAGGGCAGAATGTCCTTGCAGCGGGCAGCATAGATAACCGGGGAACCCTTATCAGACTTCGGTGTTGAAGTAGCGCTTCAGCAGGCCCTCGAAGCCACGGCCGTGACGAGCTTCGTCCTTTGCCATCTCATGGACAGTGTCGTGGATGGCGTCCAGATTCAGAGCCTTAGCCTTCTTGGCCAGATCCATCTTACCGGCACAAGCACCGCACTCGGCCTCGGCACGCATCATCAGGTTCTTCTTGGTGCTGTCGGTCACGACCTCGCCCAGCAGCTCTGCAAAGCGGGATGCGTGGTCAGCTTCTTCGTAAGCATAACGCTTGTAGGCCTCGGCGATTTCGGGGTAGCCCTCACGCTCTGCCACGCGAGCCATAGCCAGGTACATGCCGACCTCGCTGCACTCGCCCTCAAAGTTAGCGCGCAGACCATCCACGATCTCCTGCGGCACGCCCTCTGCCTTGCCGATGCCAACAACATGCTCGGTGACGTAGGTGTTACCGGTCTTTTCCACAAAAGCGGAAGCGGGAGCCTTGCAAACGGGGCACTGAGCGGGGATCTCACCCTCAGCGATATAACCACAAACGGTGCAAACGTATTTCTTCATAAGAATTTACCTCCATTCGATCTGTTAAAAATGATACAGGACGGAACCACCCGCCTGTTGTTTCTATGCGGGGCAGCCGCGCTGCCGGGTATAGAAAGAGCCATGGAAAGAAGTTTTGTGCTTTGTGCACTTCCCTTTCCATGGCTCTATTATAGCGAATAATTCCTAGTTAGTCAAGTGTATTTTTAAGAATTATTCCTATTTATTAAAATCTGGCAGAATGCCCAAATTCCACTGCAGAAAACTGGGCGCATTACCGGAATCAGACCTGCAGGTTGCCGCTGGTAGCAGCATCGGTACCGGCAGTGGCGTCAAATTCGTAGTCGTTGCCGGGCAGGATGGCGTTGAGCAGAATGCCTGCGATAGCAGCCACAGCCAGACCGGACAGGTTGATGGTGACGCTGCCAACGGTAAAGCCAACGCCGCCCACAGAGTTGAAACCCAGTGCACACACCAGAATGACGGCGGCAACAATCAGGTTGCGGCTGTTGGTGAAGTCCACGCGGTTCTCCACCACGTTGCGCACGCCGATGGCAGAGATCATGCCGTACAGCACAAAGCTGATACCGCCGATGATGCCGGTGGGAATGGTGTTGATGACGGCCTCAAACTTGGGGCTGAAGCTCAGGATGATGGCCAGCACAGCTGCAATGCGGATGACCAGCGGGTCGTAGATCTTGCTCAGCGCCAGCACGCCGGTGTTCTCGCCGTAGGTGGTGTTGGCGGGGCCGCCCAGCAGACCAGCCATGGTGGTGGCCAGACCATCGCCCATCAGGGTGCGGTTCAGGCCGGGGTCGTTGATATAGTTGTGGCCGACGGTGGCGCTGATGGCGGCGATATCGCCGACGTGCTCCA
Source organism: Faecalibacterium tardum (assembly GCF_040096515.1). Classification (NCBI taxonomy): domain Bacteria; kingdom Bacillati; phylum Bacillota; class Clostridia; order Eubacteriales; family Oscillospiraceae; genus Faecalibacterium; species Faecalibacterium tardum. The sequence goes on from NZ_JBBMEO010000002.1 coordinate 212,381, forward strand.
TCATGGTAGCCAGTGCGATGGGGATGATGGTGAACAGCGCGCTGATGAACTCCGGGCTGCCGTCAATGGCAAACAGGCCCATAGCCTCCTTGTGCAGAGGGATGCCCAGCCAAGCGGCCTCGGAGATCTTCTGGAAGTCCACTGCGCCGGTGACCAGTGCCACAGCGTAGGAGACCAGCACACCAATGAGAATGGGCAGGATCTTGACCATACCCTTGCCCCAAATGTTGCACACGATGACAGTGCCCAGCGCCACAAAGGCCAGCAGCCAGTTGGACTGGCAGTTGGTGATGGCAGAGGGGGCAAGGATCAGGCCGATGGAGATGATGATGGGGCCGGTAACCACCGGCGGGAAGAACTTCATGATGCGGCGGATGCCAAAAGTGGAGATCAGCAGGCTGGCCACCAGATAGACCAGACCCGAGAATGCAACGGCAGCGCAGGCATAGGGCAGCATCTTGGTGTTGGCAACGGTCAAGTTGCCATTGGCATCAGCCAGCATGGGAGCCACGATGGAAAAGCCGCCCAGATACGCAAAGGAGGAGCCGAGGAATGCAGGCACCTTCTTTTTGGTGATAAGGTGGAACAGCAGGGTGCCCAGACCGGCACACAGCAGAGTGGTGGAAACGCTCAGGCCGGTGAGCAGCGGCACCAGAACCGTTGCACCGAACATGGCAAACATGTGCTGCACACCCAGAATGAACATCCGGCCGGTGCCCAGCTTTTTGGCGTCATATACGCCCTTGGAGTAATCGATCTTTTCGCTCATAGAAAACCTCCTGTACTGTTATTCCCAAAAAAAGAGGCATTGCCGTTGAAACAGCAGTGCCTCTGAATTTCAGGAACAAGACCTCCACACAAAAATGGGAAAGAAACCGCTATGCAGTCGCTCACACTTAAACATTGTGCTCCTCCCCTTCTTTTTGTGTTCCTTCCAACAACCGGAACCGCTCCGGCAAGGCAGCAGCGGCGCCGCAGCCTTTTTGATAAGTATAGCAGATTTTGGGCTTTCCAGCAAGGTGTTGACAGCTTTTTCTTGCCCGTTGCACCGCGCTTCGGGCTGCGGGGGTTGCGCTTTGGAACGGAATGGCCTATAATAGAGCCTGTTCTTATTTCCTACTATCATAATATGTTGATATTACAGGAGGCTCTATGCTCTATCTGGATTACTCTGCCAACACCCCCGTGGACGAGGCGGTGCTGCAATGCTTCTGCGAAGCGGAGCGGCGTTACCCGGGCAACGCCAACGCCCACCATCAGGCAGGTACTGCCGCGAAAGCCGCTATAAACGAGGCGACCCGCAGCATCGCCCGCTGTCTGGGCGCACCGCCTGCGGGCATCATCTACACCTCCGGCGCAAGCGAAGCCAACAACCTTGCTGTAAAGGGGCTGGCGGCGCTGGGGCGTGCGGCAGGCAGGCACATCCTCTCTACTCCGCTGGAGCATTCGTCCGTCAGCGGCAGTCTGGAAGCCCTGCAAAAGCAGGGGTACGAGGTGGAGCTGCTGGACATCTGTTCGGACGGCACGGTAGACCTTGCAGACCTGAAAAACCGGCTGCGCCCGGACACTGTGCTGGTGGCTGTGACTGCCGTGGACAGCGAACTGGGCGTGGTGCAGCCCATTGCGGAAATTGCAGAGCTTTTAAAGGCGTATCCCAACTGTCGTTTCCATGTGGACGCCACGCAGGCTGTGGGGAAAATTCCCGTACAGTTTGAGGGCGTGGACACCATGAGCCTGACAGCCCATAAGTTTTACGGGCTCAACGGCATCGGTGTACTGGTAAAACGGCTGGGACTGGCACTGCCGCCCCTCATTCATGGTGGAGAGAGCACTACCCCCTACCGCAGCGGCACACCTACCGTAGCCCTTGCCTGCTCGCTGGCGCTGGCCTTGGAAAAGGCTACTGCGGAACTTCCCGTCCGCGCCGCAACCGTCCGCAGTCTGAACGATCGACTGCGTGCAGAACTTTCCCGCTATCCAAAAGTGCGCATCAACAGCCCGGCAAACGCTGTGCCGCATATCTTAAACCTGAGTGTGCAGGGCGTAAAGGGCACCGTATTCCAGCGGGAGCTGGACGCACGCGGGGTGTGCGTCTCGGTCAAATCTGCCTGTTCGTCCGACGGACTGCCCTCCCGGGCAGTGCTGGCGGTCAGTCAGGATCGGCGCAACGCCCTTTCCTCTTGGCGCATCAGCCTGAGCCACCTTACCACAAAGGAGGAAGTGACCGGCTTTCTGCAGGCCTTTGCAGACTGCTATAACACCCTGACCCGGTAAAGGAGCTGTGAAACAAAGCCGTTTGTAACTGCCATAAACAAACAAAAAGACCTTCCCGCTCTCCGGAACGGGAAGGTCTTTATAAATTGCTAGTTAGCCTTGGAACTTACATTCAAGGACAAAATCACTCAATGATCTTGCCAACAACGCCGGAACCAACGGTACGGCCACCCTCACGGATAGCGAAACGCAGGCCCTCTTCCATAGCAACGGGGGTCAGCAGCTCAACGTGCATCATGACGTTATCGCCGGGCATGCACATCTCGGTGCCTTCGGGCAGGGTGATGATGCCGGTCACGTCAGTGGTACGGAAGTAGAACTGAGGACGATAGTTGGAGAAGAAGGGAGTGTGACGGCCGCCTTCGTCCTTGGTCAGGACGTAGACCTGAGCCTCAAAGACGTTGTGGGGGTGCACAGTGCCGGGCTTAGCCAGAACCTGGCCACGCTCGATCTGGGTACGATCAACACCACGCAGCAGAGCGCCGATGTTATCGCCAGCCTCAGCGAAGTCCAGAGACTTACGGAACATCTCCAGACCGGTGATGGTGGTGTTCAGACGATCGGGCTTGATGCCGACGATCTCCATAGCGTCGCCAACCTTGGCGATACCACGCTCAACACGACCGGTAGCAACGGTACCACGGCCAGAAATGGTCATGACATCCTCGATGGGCATCAGGAAGGGCTTATCCTCCTCACGATCCGGGTTGGGGATGTAGGAGTCAACAGCATCCATCAGCTCCTTGATGCAAGCGTAAGCAGGATCCTCGGGATCGTTGGGAGCCTCCAGAGCCTTCAGAGCGGAACCACGAATGATCGGGGTGTCGTCGCCCGGGAAGTCATACTCGGTCAGCAGCTCACGGATCTCCATCTCGACCAGATCCAGCAGCTCTTCGTCGTCGACCATATCGCACTTGTTCATGAACACAACGATATAGGGCACGCCGACCTGACGAGCCAGCAGGATGTGCTCACGGGTCTGGGGCATGGGACCATCGGTAGCAGCAACGACCAGAATAGCGCCGTCCATCTGAGCAGCACCGGTGATCATGTTCTTAACGTAGTCAGCATGGCCCGGGCAGTCAACGTGAGCGTAGTGGCGCTTCTCGGTCTGGTACTCAACGTGAGCGGAGTTGATCGTGATACCACGAGCACGCTCCTCAGGAGCCTTATCGATGTTAGCGTAGTCCATGAACTCTGCATCACCCTTCAGAGCCAGGTACTTGGTGATAGCAGCGGTCAGAGTGGTCTTGCCGTGGTCAACGTGACCGATGGTGCCGATGTTAACATGCGGCTTAGAACGGTCGAACTTTGCCTTTTCAGCCATTGGAATATCCTCCCTTAATTTAGGTTTTGATATTGGTTACAACAACCCTGCAAAATGCAGACATTGCACTGCAAGGCTATTCTACTAAATTTGCCCTGTAAAATCAAGTGCTTTTACAGGAAATTTTGCCGGAGTTACACTACCCCGGCAAAATTCTTATGCTTTACAGCGCTTAGCCCTTGGTACGGCCAGCAATGATCTGGTCAGCAATGTTCTTGGGAACCGGCTCGTAGTGAGAGGGCTCCATAACATACTGGCCACGACCCTGAGTCTTGGAACGCAGGTCGGTAGCGTAGCCGAACATCTGAGCCAGAGGCACAAATGCGTTGACACGCTGGGTACCGGCCATAGCCTCCATGCCCTGGATCTGACCACGGCGGGCGTTCAGGTCACCGATAACATCGCCCAGATACTCATCGGGAACGATAACAGCAACCTTCATGATGGGCTCGGTGATGATGGGATCAGCCTTGCGCATAGCATCCTTGAATGCCATAGAACCAGCGATGGAGAAGGCCATTTCAGAGGAGTCGACCTCATGATAAGAACCATCCCACAGGGTGACCTTGACATCAACAACAGGATAGCCTGCCAGAACGCCGGACTTCATAGCACCCTGAATACCGTTGTCGATAGCAGGGATGTATTCCTTCGGGATAGCGCCGCCAACGATGGCGTTGACGAACTCGTAACCCTTACCGGGCTCGTTGGGCTCGATCTTGATCTTAACGTGACCGTACTGGCCCTTACCACCGGACTGACGTGCGTACTTGGTCTCCTGGTTGGCCTCCTTGCGGATAGTCTCACGGTAAGCAACCTGGGGAGCACCCACGTTTGCCTCGACCTTAAACTCACGCAGCAGACGGTCAACGATGATCTCCAGATGCAGCTCGCCCATACCAGCAATGATGGTCTGGCCGGTCTCTTCATCGGTGTAGGTCTTGAAGGTCGGATCCTCTTCGGCCAGCTTTGCCAGCGCGATGCCCATCTTCTCGTTACCAGCCTTGGTCTTAGGCTCAATAGCAACGCGGATAACGGGCTCAGGGAACTTCATGGACTCCAGAATGATGGGATGATTCTCATCACACAGAGTATCACCAGTGGTGGTGTTCTTCAGACCAACAACAGCAGCGATATCACCTGCGTAGCAGCAGTCGATATCCTTGCGGTGATTGGAGTGCATCTGCAGGATGCGGCCCATACGCTCCTTGCTGTCCTTCACGGAGTTGTAAACAGTAGTACCTGCCTCAACCTTACCGGAGTACACACGGAAGTATGCCAACTTACCAACAAACGGGTCGGTAGCGATCTTGAAAGCCAGAGCTGCGAAGGGAGCGTCGTCAGAAGACGGACGGGTCTCCTCTTCCTCAGTCTCGGGATTCACGCCCTTGATGTCAGGGACATCGGTAGGAGCGGGCATATAGTCAACGATAGCGTCCAGCAGCTTCTGCACACCGCGGTTCTTGTAGGAAGAACCGCAGACAACGGGAACCAGCGTGTTAGCGATGGTCTCCTTGCGGATCGCAGCCTTCAGCTCGGCACGGGTGATTTCCTCGCCCTCAAGGTACTTTTCCATGAGCTCTTCGTCGTTCTCAGCAACAGCCTCGATCAGGATGTTGTGATACTCCTCAGCCTGCTCACGCATATCCTCGGGAATGGGCTCGGTACGCATATCGTTGCCCATGTCATCGTAGTAGACCTCAGCGTTCATATCGACCAGGTCAACGATACCACGGAAGGTATCCTCCTGACCGATCGGCAGCTGGATGGCCACGCCGTTGGCGTGCAGACGATCATGCAGCATCTTGATGCAGCGGAAGAAGTCAGCACCCATGGTATCCATCTTGTTGACGTACACCATACGGGGGACTTTGTATTCATCAGCCTGACGCCAAACGGTCTCAGACTGAGGCTCGACACCACCCTTTGCGGCCAGAACGGTCACAGAACCGTCCAGAACACGCAGAGAACGCTGAACCTCAACAGTGAAGTCCACGTGGCCCGGAGTGTCGATAATGTTGATGCGGTGACGATTCTTCTTGAACGCAACCGGATCCTTCTGGGTCTCGGAGTGAGACCAGTAGCAGGTGGTAGCAGCGGAAGTGATGGTGATACCACGCTCCTGCTCCTGAACCATCCAGTCCATGGTGGCACCGCCATCGTGGACCTCACCGATCTTATGGTTGATACCGGTGTAGTACAGGATACGCTCGGTAGTGGTCGTCTTGCCGGCATCGATATGAGCCATAATGCCGATATTTCTCGTCATCTGAAGAGAAACTTCTCTGGGTGTAGCCATGAAATTAACCTCCTACAGAACAGATCAATAACGGAAATGTGCGAAAGCCTTGTTAGCTTCTGCCATCTTGTGAGTGTCCTCACGCTTCTTCACGGCGTTACCAGTGTTGTTGGCAGCATCCATGATCTCAGCAGCCAGACGCTGTGCCATGGTCTTCTCACCACGGGTGCGGCTGTAGGCAGTCAGCCAGCGCAGACCCAGAGTCTCGCGGCGAGCGGGGCTGACCTCCAGGGGAACCTGGTAGTTAGCGCCACCAACACGGCGGGTCTTGCACTCGAGGCTGGGCATGATGTTCTCCATCGCCTTCTCGAAAGTCTCCAGAGGATCGTTGCCGGTCTTTTCCTGAATCATGGAGAAAGCTTCGTAAACGATCTTCTGAGCGACGCCCTTCTTGCCATCCAGCATGACGCTGTTGACCAGACGGGTGACCATCTTGGAATTGTAAATAGGATCAGCTAAGACATCGCGCTTAGCAATGTTACCTCTTCTAGGCATCTTTCTTCCCTCCTTCACAGAATGATATCATCGGTACTCGAAAGTAATAAAACTCCCGTTGTGTCACAAAGAGCTGACCTTACATAAACCGTTACCCTCCGCTTTTAAGCGGACTTGTTATTTATATAAAGGAAAGCCGTTTATGGCGGTTGTCCTCAATTACTTCTTTGCAGCACCGGCCTTAGGACGCTTTGCGCCGTACTTGGAGCGGGCCTGATTACGGCCTGCCACACCCTGAGTATCCAGGGTACCACGGATGATGTGGTAACGCACACCGGGCAGGTCCTTAACACGGCCGCCACGGATCAGCACGACGGAGTGCTCCTGCAGGTTATGGCCGATACCGGGAATGTAAGAGGTGACCTCGATACCATTCGTGAGGCGGACACGAGCAACCTTACGCAGAGCAGAGTTAGGCTTCTTGGGGGTCATGGTACGAACTGCAGTGCAGACACCACGCTTCTGGGGGCTGCTCAGATCAGAGTACTGCTTCTTCTGAGAGTTATAAGTCTTCTGCAGAGCGGGAGCGGTGCTCTTGGTAGTCAGGACCTCACGGCCTTTGCGTACAAGCTGGTTAAAAGTAGGCATTTTGTTTCTCCTTTCTTAATGATGAACATCGGAAGCATTTTCCGACTTTTTTGCCGCACTATCCCCATGAGGGACGCGCAACAGTTATATAATACCCGCTTTGCAGCCGGATGTCAACAGTTTTTGCAAATTTTTTTGTATTTATTCCAGATTTTTTCTTTTGGGCAGTTTTCGGCAGAAAATATGCCTTTCCCCTCCCCTGCTGTGCCGCTTTTGCACGCAAAAACCGCCCCGTAGGCTTTCGCCCACGGAGCGGTTTTGTTTAACGGATCAGATCCTGACGGATGCTGCGCTTACTGTGCGGAGGCAGCCAGCTCGGCTGCGATCTCGGCGTCGCGCTCAGCCTCACGGTTCTTCAGATCCTCACGCACCTCCGGCAGACCGGTACCGGCGGGGATCAGCTTACCGATGATGACGTTCTCCTTCAGACCGGACAGCGGGTCGACCTTGCCCTTGATGGCGGCCTCGGTCAGCACGCGGGTGGTCTCCTGGAAGGATGCAGCGGACAGGAAGGAGTCGTTAGCCAGAGCAGCCTTGGTGATGCCCAGCAGCACCTGCTGGTACTCCACCAGCTTCAGGCCCTCTTCGCCTGCATCAATGCGCTTCTGCAGTTCGGCATTGATGTTCTCCACCTCCAGACGGCTTGCCAGAGCACCGCCGATCAGGTTGGAGGAGCCGGAGTCGGTCACGCGCACCTTGCGGCACATCTGACGGACGATGACTTCGATATGCTTATCGTTGATCTCAACGCCCTGCAGACGGTAGACCTTCTGGACCTCGTTGATCAGGTAGTTCTGCACGTCCTCCAGACCCTTGATGGCCAGAATATCCTGCGGGTACAGCACGCCCTCACGGGTGATGATGTCGCCCTTCTCCACACGGTCGCCGGGCATCACGCGGGCATGCTGGGTGAACGGGATGGAGTAGCTCTTGACTTCCTCTGCACCGTTCTCGTCCTTGCCGGTGACCTTGATGACCACGTTCTTCTTGGTGTCGTCCTGAGAGACCACACCGGAGATCTCACTCATGATAGCCATGCTCTTGGGACGGCGGCTCTCGAACAGCTCCTCAACACGGGGCAGACCCTGTGTAATATCTTCGGCAGATGCGATACCGCCGGTATGGAAGGTACGCATGGTCAGCTGAGTACCGGGCTCGCCGATGGACTCTGCGGCGATAACACCGACAGACTCGCCCAGACGAACCGGCTCGCCGTTGGCCATATCGGAGCCGTAGCAGCGTGCGCAGACACCGGTCTTTGCACGGCAGGTCAGCAGGCTGCGGATCTTCAGGCGGGTGATGCCGGCTGCCTCGATCTCGTTGGCATCGTACAGGTCGATCATCTTGCCCTCGGGCACGATGACCTTGCCGGTGATGGGGTTGACCACATCGCCCACGGCAAAACGGCCGATCAAACGCTCGCGGAAGCTCTCGATCTTCTCCTTGCCCTCGTGGATCTCAGAGACCCACAGGCCATCGGTAGTGCCGCAGTCGATCTCGCGGACGATGACGTCCTGAGAAACATCGACCATGCGGCGGGTCAGGTAACCGGAGTCGGCGGTACGCAGAGCGGTATCGGCCAGACCCTTACGAGCACCACGGGCAGAAACGAAATATTCCAGAATATTCAGACCTTCGCGGTAGTTTGCACGAATGGGCATCTCGATGGTGTGACCGGCGGTGTTTGCCAGCAGGCCGCGCATACCAGCCAGCTGCTTGATCTGGTTCATAGAACCACGAGCACCGGAGTCTGCCATCATATAGATCTCGTTGTCCTTGGGCAGGTTGTCTGCCAGAGCCTTAGAGACCTTATCGGTGGTCTTCTGCCAGATATCGATGGTCTTGTTGTAACGCTCGTTATCCGAAATCAGACCACGGTTGAACAGCTTGCCGACCTTGGCGATCTCCTTGTCAGCCTCAGCGATCAGTTCCTGCTTCTGGGGCGGGATCACAGCATCGCACACAGCCACGGAGATTGCGGACAGGGTGGAGTACTTATAGCCCTGTGCCTTGATGGCATCCAGCATCTTAGCACACTTGCGGGTGCCGTTGCGGGTCATGCAGCGGGAGATGATCTCAGGCAGGGTCTTTTTGGTCACGCGGAAGCTGACCTCATACTCCAGCCAGTGCTCGGGATCAGTACGATCCACATAGCCCAGATTCTGGGGAATAGGATTGTTAAAGATGATGCGGCCGGCGGTGGCATCCACCAGACCGGTGCGCTCCACACCGTCAATGGTCATGGTGCGGCGCACCTTGATGGGTGCGTGCAGGGTGATGACGTGCTCGGCGTAAGCCATCAGAACCTCGTTCTCATCACGGAACACCTTGCCTGCGCCCTCGTCGTTCTCGCGGACGGTGGTCAGGTAGTAGCTGCCCAGAATCATATCCTGCGTAGGCACGGTAACAGGTGCGCCGTCAGAGGGCTTCAGCAGGTTGCCGGAAGCCAACATCAGCATCTTGGCCTCACGGCAGGCATCCTCGCTCAGGGGCAGATGGACTGCCATCTGGTCGCCGTCGAAGTCGGCGTTGAATGCGGTACAGGCCAGCGGGTGCAGCTTGACGGCACGGCCTTCCACCAGCACGGGGTTGAAGGCCTGAATGCCCAAACGGTGCAGGGTAGGTGCACGGTTCAGCAGCACGGGATGACCCTTGATGACGGTCTCAAGGCTGTCCCAGACTTCGGGCTTTGCGCGTTCGACCATCTTACGGGCGGACTTGATGTTGTTGGCAATGCCCTTCTCCACCAGATCCTTCATGACAAAGGGTTTGAACAGCTCCAGAGCCATTTCCTTAGGCAGACCGCACTGATCCATCTTCAGCTCAGGGCCGACAACGATAACGGAACGGCCGGAGTAGTCAACACGCTTGCCCAGCAAGTTCTGACGGAAACGGCCCTGCTTGCCCTTCAGCAGATCAGAAAGGCTCTTCAGTGCGCGGTTGTTGGGGCCGGTGACCGGACGGCCGCGGCGGCCGTTGTCGATCAGGCTGTCCACAGCCTCCTGCAGCATACGCTTCTCGTTGCGCACGATGATGTCGGGAGCGCCCAGCTCCAGCAGACGGCGCAGACGGTTGTTGCGGTTGATGACGCGGCGGTACAGGTCGTTCAGATCGGAGGTGGCAAAGCGGCCGCCATCCAGCTGGACCATGGGGCGCAGGTCAGGCGGCAGCACAGGCAGCACATCCATGACCATCCACTCGGGGCGGTTGCCGGAGATGCGGAAAGCCTCGACAACTTCCAGACGCTTGAGGATACGCACACGCTTCTGGCCGGAGGACTTTTCTACCTCGGCGGTCAGCTCAGCGCTCAGCTGATCCAGATCGATCTCCTTCAGCAGGGTCTGGACAGCCTCGGCGCCCATAGCAGCCTCGAACTCGTCGCCGTAGCGATCGCGCATTTCGCGGTATTCCTTCTCGGTCAGCAGCTGCTTCTTGTCCAGCGGGGTCAGACCGGGATCGGTGACGATATAGCTTGCAAAGTACAGCACCTTTTCCAGCAGGCGGGGGCTGATGTCCAGCATCAGGCCGATGCGGCTGGGGATGCCCTTGAAGTACCAGATGTGGCTCACAGGAGCGGCCAGCTCGATGTGACCCATACGCTCACGGCGAACCTTGGCCTTGGTGACCTCGACGCCGCAGCGATCACACACCTTGCCCTTGTAACGGATACGCTTGTACTTGCCGCAGTGGCACTCCCAGTCCTTGGTAGGTCCAAAAATGCGCTCGCAGTACAGGCCGTCACGCTCCGGCTTCAGGGTGCGGTAGTTGATGGTTTCGGGCTTTTTGACCTCGCCGTAGCTCCAAGCGCGGATCTGCTCCGGGGAGGCAAGGCCGATTTTAATGGAATCGAAAACGTTGTTTTCCATGAAACGAACCCTTTCTTAATCTCTAGTTGTCTCGATGATACAGGCGGCTTTTCTGTTGCAGGATCACAAGCACTTCTCCCCTGCCGCAGCACGCGGCCAAGGGGCAAAGGCTGTGTTCAGTATCCAGATCAGAAATCTACTTCGTCAGAAGCAGCCGGAGCCTCAGCACCGGAGTTATCATCCTCCAGCACAGAAGGATCATCGAAACCTGCATCGGCGTCCTTGATGTTATAATCGGTCAGTTCGCTCTCCTGCACCACAGTCTCGGTGCCGGCAACATCACGCATATCAAAGCCGGTCTCTTCGTCATCGAAGTTCTGGCGCATGTCGATCTCGTTGCCGTCCTTGTCCTGCACGATCACGTCCAGACCCAGAGACTGCAGTTCCTTCAGCATAACGCGGAAGGACTCGGGGATGCCGGGCTGCGGGATGGGCTCGCCCTTGACGATGGCTTCGTAGGTCTTGACACGGCCCTCCACGTCATCGGACTTGACAGTCAGGATCTCCTGCAGGGTGTAAGCAGCACCGTAAGCCTCCAGTGCCCAGACCTCCATCTCGCCGAAGCGCTGGCCGCCAAACTGAGCCTTGCCGCCCAGAGGCTGCTGGGTAACCAGAGAGTAGGGGCCGGTAGAGCGGGCGTGGATCTTATCATCGACCAGGTGATGCAGCTTGAGGTAGTACATATAACCAACGGTAACGCGGTTATCGAACTTTTCACCGGTACGGCCATCGTAAACGGTGGTCTTGCCGTCACGATCCAGCTCGATCTTGGAGAAGTCAATGATGTGACCCTTCTCGCCCATGATCTTGGGGAGCTTGGTGGGATATGCGGGAGCATTCTCGCCGTGCCACATCTCGCGGGCGGTATCAAAGGTATCGCCGATGTCGTTCTCACGAGCAGAGTCAAAGACGGGGGTCATGACCTTGATGCCGCAGGCCTTGGCAGCGTAGCCGAGGTTGACTTCCAGCACCTGACCGATGTTCATACGGGAAGGCACGCCCAGCGGGTTCAGCACGATGTCCAGCGGAGTGCCGTCGGGCAGGTAGGGCATATCCTCCTGCGGCAGGATGCGGGAAACGACACCCTTGTTACCGTGACGGCCTGCCATCTTATCGCCGACGCTGATCTTACGCTTCTGGGCGATATAGCAGCGGACGACCTCGCGCACACCGGGCTGCAGCTCATCGCTGTTCTCCGGGGTAAAGACCTTGACATCCACAATGATGCCGTATGCGCCGTGGGGCACACGCAGAGAGGTGTCGCGCACCTCGCGGGCCTTCTCGCCGAAGATGGCGCGCAGCAGGCGCTCCTCAGCGGTCAGCTCGGTCTCGCCCTTCGGGGTGACCTTACCAACCAGAATGTCGCCGCTCTTGACCTCGGCACCGATGCGGATGATGCCGCGCTCGTCCAGATCCTTCAGGGCATCTTCAGAAACGTTGGGGATGTCGCGGGTGATCTCCTCGGGTCCCAGCTTGGTATCGCGGCTCTCGGTCTCGTACTCCTCGATGTGGATGGAGGTGTACACGTCCTCACGCACGATCTTCTCGTTCAGCAGAACGGCGTCCTCGTAGTTGTAGCCCTCCCAGGTCATGAAGCCGATCAGGGCGTTCTTACCCAGAGAGATCTCACCGTTGCGCATTGCGGGGCCATCGGCCAGCACCTGACCGGCGGTGACGTTCTCGCCCACTTCCACGATGGGGCGCTGGTTGATGCAGGTGCCTGCGTTGGAGCGGGCAAACTTGATCAGAGAGTAATCCTCCAGAGCGCCCTGCTCGTTGCGCACGACAATGTGGTCGGCATCGACCTTCTCCACAATGCCGTTGCTCTTAGCCAGCACAGCGGTGCCGGAGTCGGTAGCAGCCTTGTACTCCATACCGGTAGCAACGATGGGCTGCTGGGTGACCATCAGAGGCACTGCCTGACGCTGCATGTTAGAACCCATCAGAGCACGGTTACAGTCGTCGTTCTCCAGGAAGGGAATGCAGGCGGTAGCAACAGAAACCATCATACGCGGAGAAACGTCCATGTAATCGACCTTCTCTGCGTCGATTTCCAAGATCTCGTCGCGGCGGCGGGCAGACACACGGGGACGGATGAAGTGCTTGCCTTCGTCCAGCGGCTCGTTGGCCTGTGCCACAACGTACTCGTCCTCCACATCGGCGGTCATATACTCCACCTCGTCGGTGACGACCTGCTCGATGAGGTTGTTGTTCTCGTCGTAGATCTTCTTGACCTTGCGGTAGGGAGCCTCCACGAAGCCGTACTCGTTAATCTTGGCGTAGGATGCCAGATAGGAGATCAGACCGATGTTGGGGCCTTCAGGGGTCTCGATGGGGCACATACGGCCATAGTGGCTGTAATGAACGTCGCGGACTTCGAAGCCTGCGCGGTCACGGCTCAGACCGCCAGGGCCCAGAGCAGACAGACGGCGCTTGTGGGTCAGCTCAGCCAGAGGGTTGTTCTGATCCATGAACTGAGACAGCGGAGAGGAGCCGAAGAACTCCTTGATAGCTGCCACCACAGGACGGATGTTGATCAGTGCCTGCGGAGTGATAACGCTCTGATCCTGGCTCTGCAGGGTCATGCGCTCACGGATGACACGCTCCATACGGGAGAAGCCGATGCGGAACTGGTTCTGCAGCAGCTCGCCCACGCTGCGGATACGGCGGTTGCCCAGATGGTCGATATCATCGGTGGTGCCGATGCCGTAGCCCAGATCGTTCAGATAGTTGATGGAAGACAGGATGTCGTCGATGGTGACGGTACGGCCGATGAGCAGGTCGTGATCCTTCTTCAGACTCTCCATGACCTCCTCGGCGCTGGAAGCGTTATCAAGGATCTTGCGCAGTTCCTTGAGGTTGCAGCGCTCGTTGATGCCGCACTCCTTGACATCCACACCCTTGAATGCGGGGTAGTAGTTGTCGATGATGGCCTGTGCGTCCACGCAGCCGTTGGTGATGACCTTGACCTTGTGGGGCTTATCCTTCATGGGATCATCGATCTTCAGCACCACCAGATCCACGCCGGCGGCATCGATCTGCTCAGCCAGCTTGCGGTCGATCTTCTTGTCAGCCTCGACGAGGATCTCGCCGGTGAAGGGATCCACCACGTTCTCTGCTGCCACATAGTTCATGATGCGGCGTGCCAGAGACAGCTTTTTATTCATCTTATAGCGGCCGAAACGGGACAGGTCGTACCGGCGCGGATCGAAGAACAGCATATCGATCTGGCTGGTAGCGGACTCCACCGTGGGAGGCTCGCCGGGGCGCAGCTTGCGGTAGACTTCCAGCAGACCTTCCTCGCGGTTCTTGGTGGTATCCTTTTCCAGCGTAGCCAGAATGCGCTCGTCCTCGCCGAAGTAGTTCAGGATATCCTCGTTGGTGGACAGACCCAGCGCACGGCACAGCACCGTGACGGGCAGCTTACGGTTCTTGTCGATACGGACATAGAACACGTTGGCGGCATCGGTCTCGTACTCCAGCCATGCACCGCGGTTGGGGTTCATGGTGGCGCTATACAGGTCGTTGCCGACTTTATCCTTAGCATGGCCGTAGAACACACCGGGAGAGCGGACCAGCTGGCTGACGATCGCACGCTCAGCACCGTTGATGACAAAGGTGCCTGCGTCGGTCATCAGGGGGAAGTCGCCCATGAAGATCTCCTGATCCTTCACCTCGCCGGTCTCCTTGTTCAGCAGACGGGCGGTGACGCGCAGGGGGGCTGCATAGGTAACGTCGCGCTCCTTGCACTCCTTGATGCTGTACTTCGGCTCCTTATCCAGCCGGAAGTCCACAAAGCTCAGTGCCAGATTGCCGGTGTAGTCCTCAATGGTGCCGATATCGTGAAAGACCTCCTTCAGGCCTTCATCCAGAAACCACTGATACGAGTTCTTCTGCACCTCGATCAGGTTCGGCATACTGATGACTTCGTCGATGTGGGAGAAGCTCATGCGCTCGGTTTTGCCGAGCTTAACGGGCTTGACTTTCATCATAAAATCAACCACTCCTTACTTTTATATTCTACGGGATGTCGTATACACGGGTCAAATTTGAGCAGACACACATAATTCGACCCGCGTCCTGCGGAACGTTCCGGCGTTTTGCACAAACTTTTCGGGGCACCCCCTCAAGCGGCAGCCATCGCTGTTCCTTTTTTGGCGCACTAGTCCATTATGTGATACTAACGCAGTATACACCCAAAAAGTCCTGTTGTCAAGCCATTTTTCAGTTTTTTGCTGAAATAAATTTAATTTTCGTTTTGTTTTCGCACACCCGGCAGCGTGTATCCGTTTATCTTCCAAGTACTTGATTTTTTTATTTTGCACGTTCCTGTTCATAAACCCCTTGTGCAATTTGTCTATCTTTACTCTTGTGCCCGGAAGTGTGACTTTTGCACTTTCCTGCTGCAAAAAAAGAGACCGCCGCACAAAATGCCGTGCGGCAGTCTTGTCCTATCCATATAGAATGCTCATTCGTCCAGATAATCCCGCAGCAGCTTTGCGCGGCTGGGGTGGCGTAGCTTGCGCAGCGCCTTTGCTTCAATTTGCCGCACCCGCTCCCGGGTCACATTGAACTCCTTGCCCAGTTCTTCCAGCGTGCGGGCACGGCCATCCTCCAGACCAAAGCGCAGAGTGATGACCCGCTCCTCCCTGGGTGTCAGGCTTTTGAGGACGTGCAGCAGCTCCCGCCGCAGCAGCTGACGCCCGGCTTCGTCTACCGGGACACCGGCATCCTCGTCCTGAATAAAGTCCTCCAGATGAGCGTCCTCTTCCTCCCCCACCGGCGTTTCCAGACTGATGGGCTCCTGCGACAGTTGCAGCAGCTCCCGCACCTTGTCCGGTTCCATATCCAGTGCGGCGGCGATCTCCTCCACGGTGGGTTCCCGCCCGTTTTTGTGCAACAGGTCGCCTGCTGTTTTCTTGACCCGGTTGATGCTCTCCACCAGATGCACCGGGATGCGGATGGTGCGTCCCTGATCCGCAATGGCGCGGGTAATGGACTGGCGGATCCACCACGTTGCGTAGGTGGAGAACTTGAAACCCCGCTCCGGCTCAAACTTTTCCGCCGCCTTCATCAGGCCGAGGTTGCCCTCTTGAATCAGGTCCAAAAAAGGCAGTCCCCGCCCGGCGTAGCGCTTGGCTACCGATACCACCAGCCGCAGATTTGCCTCGCTCAAAGCGCGGCGGGCATCTGCATCCCCTGCCCGGGCGGCCTTTGCCAGCGCCATCTCCTGCCCAGCGGTCAGCAGCGGCACCCGGCCGATCTCCTTTAAATAGGTCTTGACCGGGTCATCCAGCGCCACACCCTCCGAGGAAAGCTCATTTTCCAGCCTGCCGATCTGGACATCATCCAGCACAGGCAGCTCGGCAGGCTCCTCCTCTGCCAGATGAACGCCCCGCTGTTCCAGCGCAGCGTAGAGTTCATCCAGCTGTGCAACATCGAAATCCGCTTCCTCCATGGCGCGGCTGATCTGCTCCGGGGTCAGGGTGTGACGGCGAGCCTTTGCGGCAAGGCTGCGGGCAAGTTCTTCCGTTTGCGACAATTTCTGCATGATTCCTGCTCCTTTTCTCTCCAGCTCCAGCCGGAGGGAAAACAGGGATCAGTCTTGTTCGGGCAGCGTCCCCTGCTTTTTTTCGCGCATCGACTGAAGATACTGTGTGATCTCATCGCCGGACATTGCAGCAGCTTTGCTTGCGACCGGCATCCCCCGGGCGATCCTGTCCAGATACAGATGGATATCCTCCGGGGTGCAGTTCACATCGCTGTATTGTGCCGCAAGTCGGCTCAGTTCATTCAATGCTTCTTCGCTTGCAAATGCCCGCAGTGCCGTCAGGCTGAGCTCCACGCCCTCCCGGCTGCAATTGAGCATTGCTTCGTATAATTCCTTCTGCTGCGGCTGGATGAATTGCTCCGCCGTCAGCTGCTGTTTGGCCAGTTCCAGATAGCGCGGCTCCCGCAGGATGGCTGCCAGCAGCCGCTGCTGGGCACTGGCAATGCCCAGCGCCTGACTGCCGCCTGCGCTGTATGGTACCTTGATCTGATTCATCTCGCCGGAGCGCAGCAGCTCGCGGTTTTTCTCCCGGCGATACTTGCCGCCCGCCCGCTTTGCTGCGGTGCCCAGCTGCGCCAGAATAGCGGTTTTGGAAATATTAGTTTCCTCTGCCAGCCGTCCGGCGTACACCTCCTGCTCGGTGGGGTTGGAGCGCTCGGCCAGCATCTCCACAGCATCCTTTATATATTGCAGACGCTGCGCGTCCTGCGAGAGATCATACTGATCCCGCAGGCGCTTGAGCCGGAAGTCCAGCGCGTTGCCCACCCCATCCAGAAGCGCCTGAAAGCGCTCCGGGCCATATTTTTTGATATACTCGTCCGGGTCCTTTGCACCGGGGATCTGCAAAACGCCCACCTTTACCGGGCTGTTGCGGAACAGCTCCAGCGAGCGCAGGGTCGCCTTCTGACCGGCCTCATCCGAATCATAGCTCAGAATGACCTCGTCGGCATATTCGCTGATGATGCGCACCTGCCCGGGGGTCAGCGCGGTGCCGCAGGCGCAGACGGCGGTATCAATGCCCGCCTGCTGCATACTGATGACGTCCATGTAGCCCTCGCACAGCACGAACCGCCGGGAGGCGCTGCGCTTGGCGATCTGCATGGCAAACACCGTCTCGGATTTGTGGTAGACCAGCGTTTCCGGGCTGTTGACGTATTTGGGCTTGGAGTCGTCCATCACGCGCCCGCCAAAGGCAATGATATTGCCGCGCAGGTCAAAGATGGGGGTCATGACGCGCTTCCAGAACAGGCAGTAGATGCGGCCGGAGGGACTACGCTTGAACAGACCGCTGGCGTCCAGCTCCTGCTGGTTGTAGCCCTTATCCCGCAGGTACTGGTACAGTGCCTGCCCGTCGTTGGGGGCATAGCCCAGCCCGAACCGGACGATGGTCTTATCGTCCAGCCCGCGCCGCCGCCAGTAGGCGCGCGCCTGCCGCGCCTCCTCCACGGTAGAGTTCAGGCAGGCGTGGAAAAAGCGGGCCGCCTCCTTGTTCATAGAAAGCACCCGGCTGCGCAGGCGTCCGGTCTTGTCGTCCTCCTGCGGCTCCGGCATACCGGCGCGGGAAGCCAGCATCTTGATAGCTTCGCCGCTGCTGATGTTGTTGATCTTTTTGACAAAGCTGATGGCATCTCCGGCTGCCTGACAGCCGAAGCAGTAAAAGCTTTGGGTGTCCGGGTACACATAGAAGGACGGCGTTTTTTCGCTGTGAAAGGGGCACAGACCGCCGTACAGACGTCCCTTGCGCTTGAGCTGCACATAGCTGCCCACCAGCTCCACGATGTCGGTGCGGCGGGTAAGCTCCTCGATGTATTCGTGTGGGATCATGTTGATTTAAACGACCTCTCCAGTTTTAAAGGACGTGCCATTTTTGGGGCACGAACAGTTCTTCAAAGGTGCGGATGGCAAACTCATCGCTCATAC
This sequence comes from Faecalibacterium tardum, assembly GCF_040096515.1. Classification (NCBI taxonomy): domain Bacteria; kingdom Bacillati; phylum Bacillota; class Clostridia; order Eubacteriales; family Oscillospiraceae; genus Faecalibacterium; species Faecalibacterium tardum. The sequence continues at coordinate 230,701 of NZ_JBBMEO010000002.1, forward strand.
CGCTGATGTAGTCTGTGACGGCACGCTCCCTCCCCTCCTGATAGGCCAGCTGTACATAAAAGTTGGACATCCGGTCCACATGGGTCAGGTAGTACTCGTACAGCTCCGCGATAAGCTTGTCCACCTTTTGCTCCTCGCGCTTGGCGTTTTTGTCCACATACACGGTAGCGTACATGAAATCCCGCAGGGCGAGAAACGCCTCGTATTCCTCCGTGCCCATGCGGACATCCCCCTCGCTGTGGGTGAGGATGCTGTTGATCATGGTGGTGATGCGGGCGGATTTGGTCTGCCCCAGCACCGCTGTGCAGTCCTTGGGCAGGGTGGCAGCGTCCAGCACACCGGCGCGCACGGCGTCCTCGATATCGTGGTTGACAAAGGCGATCTGATCTGCCAAGCGCACGATGCGCCCTTCCGGGGTAGCTGCCCATGTGCCCTTGGTGTGGGTGACAATGCCGTTGCGCACCTCCCACGTCAGGTTAAGCCCCTCGCCGTCCTTTTCCAGCCGGTCCACTACACGCAGGCTCTGCATATAATGGTGGAAGCCATCCGGGCAAAGGTCGTTCAGTGCCTTTTCGCCTGCGTGGCCAAAGGGGGTGTGTCCCAGATCATGCGCAAGGCTGATGGCCTCGGTCAGATCCTCGTTCAGGCGCAGGCCCCGGGCGATGGTGCGGGCGATCTGCGAGACCTCCAGCGTATGGGTCAGCCGGGTGCGGTACAGGTCGCCCTCCGGCGAGAGGAACACCTGCGTTTTCTGCTTGAGACGCCGGAAGGCCTTGCAGTGCAGCACCCGGTCGCGGTCCCGCTGAAACACCGGGCGCAGCGGGTCCTGCGGCTCCGGCACGACTCTGCCGCGGCTTGCATCGCTGAAGGTCGCCCAAGGCGCAAAGGTGAGGTGCTCGATCTCTTCGGTTCTCCGGCGCACATCCATACAGATCCTCCTTTTATTTTTCGGGCTTTTCCCCTCCCCTCTGCACGCAGCCGATCCCAATTGCTGCGCTGCAGCAATTGTAGCACATCGGCAGTGTCGAAGGGGGAAGTTCGGTGTCGGTTTGCAAAAAAGACTTTGTTTTTTAAAATGGTGCGTAGAACGGGTCAGACACCGTTACCTGAGCGCTGCCCCGGGTCAGTTCTCGCAGCTGCTCCAGCAACGGCGCTTCGGTGTGCTCCGGCATCTGCCAGCGCAGGGTGACACGGTCTGCAAACTCCGGCGGTGCCTGTTTTGCCCCGGCGGCGTCAATGAGCAGAGATGCACGCTCGTAGAGGGCGTAGTCCACGGTGACCTGCAGCTCCACCACGCTGCGCACCGTGACCACCTCGGCGTTTTCCAGCGCACGGGCAGTGGCGGTAGTGTAAGCGCGCACCAAGCCGCCGGTGCCCAGCAGCACCCCGCCAAAGTAGCGGGTGACCACCACGATCAAGTCTGTCAGGCCGCTGTGCTGCAGCACTTCCAGCGCGGGCGTACCGGCGGTCTTGGCCGGCTCGCCGTCATCGGAATAGCGCTCGCGGTTGCCCGCCCGCAGGCGGTAGGCGTAAACGTTGTGCCGCGCGGTGCGGTTGGCTGCCCGCACCTGCTCCAGAAAGGCAACGGCGGCTTCCTCGCTGTCGGCAAAGGAGAGCTGCGCGATAAAGCGGCTTTTTTTCTCTTCGTATTCGCCGGTGGCCGTGCCCCGGACGGTGCGGTAATCCTCCACGTTAGATCCTCCTGATAATAATTCAAAACAAGTATAACACAAACAGGCACAAATAAAAAGACTGACGAAGCCTTGCGGCCCCGCCAGTCTTTTTATAAGAAGAAAGCAGTTGATCACTTGGTAAAGATCTGGATCCACTGATGACCCCAAGTGCTGTTGCTGTTATAGTAGTAGCCAACACTCATCTTGCGAGCCTCAGGGTTCAGGATGTTAGCGCGATGGCCTTCGGAGTTCATCCATGCATTGACGACCTCTTCAGGAGAGACGCTGCCCCATGCGGCATTCTCGCCAGTGGGGGTATCGGTGACACCGTAGTCCTTCAGGACGGTGAAGCACTTGGAGCCATCGGGACGGACGTGGGAGTTCACAACGGCGATCTCCTCGGCGCGGGTCTGTGCGGCGGCGGTCAGGTCGTCATTGCCCATTTCCAGAGCGGTCAGACCGTACTTTGCACGCTGAGCATTGACCAGATCCAAAACTTCCTGACGGTAATTTTCAGTGTGGGAATTTTCGGGGTAAGAGAAGATCAGCACCCAGTAGTTATTGTAGACGCCGCCTTCGTAGTGGCCAACGCTCACAGTAGTAGCATCGGCGTTCAGGATACGCTCGCGGGTAAAATCGGTAGCCATCCACTGATCCATTGCGGCATCGGGGGTGGAGCAGCCGGCCATGTAGTTCTCGCCGATAGAGACATCGCTGATGCCGTTCTCTGCCAGAACGGTGAAATCGCGCTGACCGTTGGGACGAACGTAGGAGTAAGAAACTGCCAGCTCCTCGGCACGCTCCATTGCAGCAGCGTTGTGGCTGCTGTCGCCCAGAGCAACGGGAGCCAGACCGGCCTGTGCGCGCTCGTTATTGACCAGAGTCAGGAAGCTGCGCTGGTAGGCGTCTTCCTCAAAGTAAGAGTTTTCTTCTTCCACAGATGCGGTAGCAGGAACGGCAGCCTGTGCAGCGTTTGCGGTGACGGGCTTGAAGTCTGCAAAGCCAAAAACCACAGCCAGCGTCATCACTGTCGCTGCGATATTCTTTACGGTACTCATTGCACGCTTCATAAGATTGCCTCCGGTCTGTTGCATTATGCAGTGTGATGTTGGATGTTGCAACGCATTTGCAACTCTGTCGTATCACATCTGCAACTCTTGTGTCACAAGAGTATCACAAAACCATACAGACGTCAAGAGGTTCAGAGGCTGTTTTGAAGAAAAAATACAGATTTTTTTAAAAAATCCCGCCCTTTTATCGCAACTCAAGTGTAACAAATAATCCGAAAACGTTACAGTTGTGTTGCGCTTCTCCTCAAAATCAGCCGAGTGCAACAGGCCTTGCACACTTTTGGGGACGTTCTGGTGCGCTCCAGTTTGCATATTATAGTATTTATATACATTTATTTGTATATCAAAGCTTTGTGTACGCTTTTGTGCCGCTTCGTTCTATTCCCTTTTCCGCTCCTTTCCCATGGAAAGCAAATTGGAGCTGCTGTGCAGTGTCCGGCACAACAGCTCCATCATTAAAAAGCACAAAAAGAGGCCGCTGCACAAAAATGTGCAACGACCTCTCACAATTCAGGCTATGCTATTGAATGATGCTCAGGAACAGGCGATCACAGAGCAGCCTTTGCTGCCTCGATCTGCTTGATCAGCTCAGGCACGACCTTGAACAGGTCGCCCACGATGCCGTAGTCAGCAACACCGAAGATGGGAGCGCCCTCGTTCTTGTTGACAGCGATGATGCACTCAGAATCCTGCATACCGGCGGTGTGCTGGATGGCACCGGAAATGCCCAGAGCCACATAGATCTTGGGGTGCACGGTCTTGCCGGTCTGACCGACCTGATGGTCAGCGGTCATCCAGCCTGCATCGGTGACGGCACGGGAAGCACCCACAACGCCGCCGCCCAGAGCGGCTGCCAGCTGCTCTGCCAGCTCGATGCCCTTGTTGACATCCTTGCTGATGCCACGACCCACGGAGACGATGACGTCTGCGCCGATCAGGTCGACCAGCTTCTCAGCGGCCTTCTCCACGCTCAGCACTTCGGTCTTGATGTCCTCAGCGGTCAGGCTGAAGGCGGGCTTGACGATCTGGCAGGCATCAGCCTTGGCCTGATCGAAGGGAGCCTTCTTCATAACACCGGGACGCACGGTGGACATCTGGGGACGGAAGCGGGGGCAGATGATGGTAGCCATCAGATGGCCGCCGAATGCGGGACGGGTCATCTTCAGGTTGCGGTCTTCCATATCGAACTTCTGCTTGGACAGGTCGATGGTGGAGCTCTCCTTCAGGAAGTCGATGTACTTTGCAGTATCGATATCCAGATGGGTAGCATCGGCGGTCAGGCCGGTGTGCAGACGGGCTGCGCAGCGGGGGCCGAGGTCGCGGCCAATGTTGGTAGCGCCGATCAGCAGCACCTCAGGCTTGTACTCGTTGACCATATCGCACACGACCTTAGCGTATGCATCGGTGGTGTAATCCTTCAGCAGGGGGCTGTCGCAGACCAGAACCTTGTCGGCACCGTAGCCGCCCAGTTCCTTGGCAATGCCCTCAACGTTGTCGCCCAGCAATAGGCCGGTGACTTCGCAGCCCAGCTCGTCGGCCAGCTTACGGGCCTCGCTAACCAGCTCGAAGTCAGTGGACATCAGTGCGCCCTGGCGCTGCTCGCAAAAGACCCATACGCCCTTGTATTCGTTAAAATCAGCCATTGTAATCCTATGCTCCTTTCATCAGATCAGGTGCTTCTTGGCCAGGATGCCAGCCAGCTGGGCAGCAACATCGTTGCCCTGCAGCATGGTGCCTGCGCCCTTCTGCGGAGGAGTGAAGGACTTAAAGACGTTCGTCGGAGAACCCTTCAGGCCAATGGTGTCCACCTCGATCAGCGGATCGTCCTTCAGTGCGTTGTAGTCGAACACTTCCATGGGCTTGTCGTAGCAGGTAAAGATGCCGTTCACGCTCATGTAGCGGGGGTCGTTCAGCTCCTTGATGCAGGTCAGCAGGCAGGGAGTCTGCACCTTGACCATCATGTAGCCGTCCTCCAGCATACGCTTCACGGTCAGGGTGTTGCCGTCCTTCTGGATGTCGGCAACGTAGGTGACCTGCGGCAGATGCAGCTTTTCAGCGATCTGGGGGCCGACCTGTGCGGTATCGCCATCGATTGCCTGACGGCCGCAGAACACAACGTCCTCGGGGCCAACGCCGATCTTGTTGACGGCAGCAGCCAAGATCTGGCTGGTTGCAAAGGTATCGGAACCGCCGAACTCACGGCCGGAAACCAGAACAGCCTTATCAGCGCCGCGGGCCAGCAGCTCACGCAGCATGCCCTCTGCCGGCGGGGGACCCATGGTGACAACAACGACCTCGCAGCCGGTGGCGTCCTTCAGCTTCAGGGCGGCCTCCAGAGCATTCAGGTCATCGGGGTTGGTGATGGTTGCCATGGATGCACGATCCAAAGTGCCATCGGGCTTGACGGACACCTTGCCGGAGGTATCAGGAACCTGCTTTACACAAACAATTGCTTTCATTGTAACTCTTGCCTCCCTTACTTCAGCAGCGCGCCGGAAATGACCATCATCTGCACTTCGCTGGTGCCCTCGTAGATCTCAGTGATCTTGGCATCACGCATCATGCGCTCGATGGGGTAGTCACGGGTGTAGCCGTAACCACCGAACAGCTGCAGGCAGCGGCGGGTCACATCGCTTGCAGTGCGGGCTGCGATCAGCTTAGCCTGTGCAGCCTCAACGCTGTAACGAACCTTTGCGCCATCCATAGCCTGCTGCTTCTTTAGAGCGGCAGCATAAACCAGATACTTAGCAGCCTCAACACGAGCCTTCATCTCAGCCAGCTCGAACTGGGTGTTCTGGAAAGCAGCAATAGCACGGCCGAACTGCTTACGCTCCTTGACGTAAGCAATGGTCTCCTCCAGAGCACCCTCGGCAATGCCCAGAGCCTGAGAAGCGATGCCGATACGGCCGCCGTCCAGCGTAGCCATAGCCAGCTGGAAGCCCTTGCCGCGCACGCCCAGCATACGATCCTTCGGGATACGGCAATCCTCAAAGATCAGCTCGCAGGTAGAAGAACCGCGGATACCCATCTTGTCCTCTGCCTTACCAACAGAGAAGCCCGGGTCGGTGCGCTCCACGATGAAGGCGGAGCAGAGCTTGGTGGGACGGCCGCGCTTATCCAGCACGTTATCGGTAACGGCGATGACGATGAACACATCAGCAAAGCCGGCGTTGGTGATGAAGATCTTGGAGCCGTTCAGCACCCAGTAATCGCCATCTTCCTTGGCAATGGTCTGCTGACCCTGCGCATCGGTACCAGCGCCCGGCTCGGTCAGGCCGAAAGCACCCAGCCACTCGCCGCTGCACAGCTTCGGCAGGTACTTAGCCTTCTGCTCGGGGGTGCCGTTCTCGTAAATGGGAGCAGCGCACAGGCTGGTGTGAGCAGAGACGATGACACCGGTGGTGCCGCAGACCTTGCTCAGCTCCTCCACGGCCATGACGTAGGACAGCACATCGCCGCCTGCACCGCCGACCTCAGTCGGGAAATAGATGCCCATCATGCCCAGCTTGCCCATCTTTTCGACGGTCTCCTTGGGGAAGTATTCCTCTGCGTCAACCTTCTTTGCCAGAGGCTTGACTTCGTTCTCAGCAAACTCGCGGTACATTTTCTGCACCATCTGCTGCTGCTTGGACAGAGTAAAATCCATCGCTATATCCTCCTAACAGGTCTTTTTTCATTTACCGGAATAGCCCGGTGCAAACAAATTCCTCCCGACCGCTTTCCCCGCAGCCGGGAGAAATGTTTATCAGAACTTACAGCTGGTCAACAGGGGTCTTGGTGCGGTCTGCGTTGTAAACGTAGAAGCCCTTACCGGTCTTGCAGCCCAGATTGCCGCCGCGCACCATCTTGCGGATCAGCGGGCAGGCACGGTACTTGCTGTCGCCGGTCTCGTTGTACAGCACGTCCATGATGGCCAGGCAGATGTCCAGACCGATAAAGTCGCCCAGTTCCAAGGGTCCCATGGGGTGGTTAGCGCCCAGCTTCATAGCGGTGTCGATGCCAGCGATATCGGAAACGCCCTCCATCTTAATGAAGGCAGCCTCGTTGATCATGGGGATCAGGATGCGGTTGACCACAAAGCCGGCAGCCTCGTTGACCTGAACGGGGCTCTTGCCGATGGCAACGGCGATCTCCTTGATCTTCTCAACGGTCTCAGCGGGGGTGTTGCAGCCGGCGATGACCTCGATCAGCTTCATGCGGTCTGCGGGGTTGAAGAAGTGCATACCGATCAGGGGACGGGTCAGGCCCTTGCCGATCTCGGTGATGGACAGAGAAGAAGTGTTGGAAGCAAAGACGCACTCGGGCTTGCAGATCTTATCCAGCTCGCCGAAGGTGGTCTGCTTGACCTTCATATCCTCGAAAGCAGCCTCAACGACCAGATCGCAGTCTGCGCACAGATCTTCCTTCAGGCCCGGGGTGATGGCGGCGACGATCGCGTCAGCCTTCTCCTGGGTCATCTTTCCCTTAGCGACCAGCTTCTCGTAGCCCTTCTTGATCTTTGCCAGACCATTCTCGGCCCACTCCTGCTTGATGTCGCACAGAGCAACGGTGTTGCCCTCAACCTGTGCAAATGCCTTTGCGATGCCCTGACCCATAGTGCCAGCGCCGATAACACCGATCTTCATAGGAAATCTCTCCTTTAATATCAAAAATTATGTAATGGATTAGTTGTTGGTAAACACTGCCTTGGGCTTCGGTTTCTCACGGGACAGGAAGCAAGCCATGCCCTCCTGCTGATCGTGGGTCTCGAAGCAATCGCCGAACAGCTTCTCCTCGACCTCAACAGCCTTCTCGATGGGCAGGCTGATGCCGTCGTTCATTGCCTTCTTGCAGTTGCGCACAGCAATGGGAGCATTCTTTGCGATCTTGCCGGCCATCTTCAGGACATTCTCCATCAGCTCAGCCTGCGGATACACGGCGTTGACCAGACCGATGCGGTAAGCCTCGTCAGCCTTGATGTTCAGCGCAGAGTAGACCAGCTGCTTTGCCATGCCCATGCCGACCAGACGAGCCAGACGCTGGGTGCCGCCAAAGCCCGGGGTGATGCCCAGACCGACTTCCGGCTGACCGAACACAGCGTTGTCAGAGCAGATGCGGAAATCGCAGCTCATAGCCAGCTCGTTGCCGCCGCCCAGTGCAAAGCCGTTGACAGCTGCGATGACGGGGATGGGGAAATGCTCGATCATCAGGAACACGTCATTGCCCAACTTGCCGAAGGCCTCGCCTTCTGCCTTGGTCATGGTGCTCATGGAGCCGATATCGGCACCGGCAACAAAGCTCTTGTCGCCTTCGCCGGTCAGAACGATGCAGCGGACAGTCTCCTGATCGACTGCCTCAAAAGCAGCCTTCAGGTCAGCCAGAACCTCGGGGTTCAGAGCGTTCAGTGCCTTGGGACGGTCGATGGTAATGATCTCAACAGCGCCCTGCACCTCGGTTTTTACAAATGCCATTGTGAAAACCTCCATTTCATACAGTTCAGTTTTTTCAAAACAGCCCCCGGAACGCGGGAGGGCTCTCCGGTTCCCTCCGGCGCTCCGGGTCTGTGGTTCAATCAGGATTCAGAGAAAAAGTGCTTAGTCCATCTCAACGATGGTAGCGCAGCCCATGCCGCCGCCGATGCACAGGGTAGCCAGACCCTTGTGAGCACCACGATGCTTCATAGCGTACAGCAGGGTGACCAGGATACGAGCGCCGGAAGCGCCGACCGGGTGACCCAGAGCGATTGCGCCGCCGTTGACGTTCAGCTTGTCCTTATCGAAGCCCAGAGCCTCGCCGACAGCGATGGACTGTGCTGCGAATGCCTCGTTGGCCTCGACCAGATCCATATCGGCAACGGTCATGCCGGTCTTGGCCATGACCTTCTTGGTAGCAGCGATGGGGCCCAGACCCATGACCTCGGGCTCAACGCCTGCCAGAGCACCGGCGACCCAAGTTGCCAGAGGCTTCACGCCCAGCTCCTTAGCCTTCTCCTCGCTCATGACGACCAGAGCAGCAGCGCCGTCGTTGATGGCGAAAGAGTTACCAGCGGTGACGATGCCGTCTTTGGTGAAGGCGGGCTTCAGCTTTGCCAGAACCTCGGGAGCGCTCAGACGGGGGCCCTCATCGGTATCGAACACGGTGTCGCCCTTCTTGCCCTTGATGACAACAGGAACGATCTCGTCCTTGAAGGCGCCGTCCTTGATGGCCTTGTCAGCCTTCAGCTGGCTGTTGTATGAAAACTCGTCCAGCATCTCGCGGGTGATGGGGCTGTAGCCGTACTTCTTCTGGTAGGTCTCGTTGGTGCAGACGTTCTCAGCGGTCATGCCCATGTGCTTGTTGAAGCCGCAGGCATCCCACAGTGCATCGTTGACCATGGTATCCACGATCTCGCTCTTGCCCATGGGAGCGCCCATGCGGTAGCCGTAGCGAGCCTTCTGCAGTGCGAAGGGAGCCATATCCATGTTCTCCATGCCGCCTGCAACAACGATATCAGCATCGCCTGCCTCGATCATCTGAGCAGCCATGTTCACGCAGTTCAGACCGGAGCCGCAGACCACGTTGACGGTGACGGCGGGGGTCTCGATGGGCAGGCCAGCCTTCAGGGCAGCCTGACGAGCGACGTTCTGGCCCAGACCAGCCTGAATGACGCAGCCCATGTAAACATGATCGACCTGCTCGGGCTTGACGTTTGCACGGTTCAGAGCCTCCTTGATGACGATGGAGCCCAGCTCAACAGCGGGAACGTTGGCCAGAGTGCCACCGAACTTGCCGATAGCGGTGCGGCATGCAGATGCGATAACGATCTTTTTCATGTGAATAGCCTCCTGAATTGTGTATGTGTGTTACTTATCGGTTACCCATTTATCAAAACGCCCTGCGGCATTTTTGCGGTATCAGATTTCTTCCCTCTCCCGGAGCTGTGCGTATTTTTCGCTGACGGCTTTTTCCACATTGGGTGTGACGAACTTGCTGATGTCACTGCCGTAGTACGCTGCTTCCTTTACGATGGTGGAGGAAAGATAACTCCATTTGATGCTGGTGGCAAGGAACATGGTCTCGATGCCGGGCATCAGTGCGTGGTTGGTCTGCGCAAGCTGGATCTCGTTTTCAAAGTCCGTTACCGCCCGCAGCCCCCGCACCATTACGGATGCGTGACGTTTTTTTGCGAACTCCACGGTCAGGCCGTCGAAACTTTCCACGGTCACGTTGGGGATGTTCTTGCAGCATTCCTGCAGCATAGCCACCCGCTCTTCCACTGTGAACAGCGGATGCTTGGCGCTGTTGATCAGCACCGCCACGATGAGGTGGTCGTTGATCTTTGCTGCGCGCTTGATGATATCAAGATGTCCCTTGGTGACCGGATCGAACGACCCGGGATAAACTGCTGTTGCCATCGGTCAGTGTCCTCCTTGTGCGCTGTAATTGCTAAGCGCGATGTGGTTCTGCCATGATAGCACTTTCCAGCCTTGGGTGCAACCTGTAACTGCTGTGGTGCGTTTTATCGTTAAATTTTAAACGAATCATCCCGCACTGCTCCGCAGTTGCTTCCCACGCTATTAGTAAAGCACATCGTCAAAATTTTATCAAGTCTTTTTCTCAACTTTTTTGTTTTTTGCGTACCAAACAATCCCCACAGAAAGCCTTAAAAACTGTTCATTATGCTATACTGGCTGTTTTTTAGCCAAAACTATTGATTCTACACTTTGTTAATGTTATAACTAAGTTGAGCTGTTCTGCGTAGAGCGGAGCACGCACTGCTGCCTTGTTTATAAGGTTACCATACAGATGTGGCAAAACGGTGTGCATTCCGCAAAACAGGCGTAAAACAGCCGCATAATTTGTCCGCACAGAATTGTTTACAATTCTTTTATGTATTTTAAGAGAGGATGGTTTATAATGGATTGCAAGGAACTGTACGCACAGAAGCTTATGACTGCTGCGCAGGCTGCCGCTCTGGTCAAAAGCGGCGACTGGGTGGATTACGGCTGGGCTGTGAACACCCCTGTGGCCGTGGACGCCGAGCTGGCAAAACGCCTGCCGGAGTTGGAAGGGGTCAACTTCCGGGGCGGCATCCTGATGTGGGTGCCGGAGATCTTCCAGATCGACGACCCCGCTGCCCACATGACCTGGAACAGCTGGCACATGGGCGGCATTGAGCGCAAGGCCATTGCGCAGGGTTTCGCCTTCTACTCCCCCATCCGCTACTCTGAGCTGCCCCGCTACTACCGCGAGAGCAGCGACCCCGTGGATGTGGCAGTATTTCAGGTGACCCCCATGGACGAGCACGGCTACTTCAACTTCGGTCCCAGCGCTTCGCATCTGGGTGCTGTGTGCGAAAAGGCCAAGAAGATCATCGTGGAGGTCAACACCAATATGCCGCGCTGCCTTGGCGGCATCGCGCTGCCTTGGCGGCATGGAGAACTGCGTACACGTTTCTCAGGTAAGCGGCATCGTGGAGGGCGCAAATCCCCCCATCGGCCAGATGGCAGCTGCTGGTGCCGCCACTGAGGTTGACCTGAAGGTAGCCAACCTCATCGTGCCGCAGATTCCCAACGGTGCCTGCCTGCAGCTGGGCATCGGCGGTATGCCTAACGCCATCGGCGGGCTGATCGCACAGAGCGATCTGAAGGATCTGGGCGTGCACACCGAGATGTATGTGGATGCCTTTGTGGATATTGCCAAGGCCGGCAAGATCAACGGCAGCCGCAAGCAGCTGGACAAGGGCCGTCAGGTCTACGCCTTTGGTGCCGGCACCCAGAAGATGTACGATTACCTGAACGATAACCCGGAGTGCATGTCTGCCCCGGTGGACTACACTAACGACATCCGCAGCATTTCCGCACTGGACAACTTTATTTCCATCAATAATGCCGTGGATATCGACCTGTTTGGTCAGGTGAACGCCGAGAGCGCCGGTGTGAAGCACATTTCCGGCGCAGGCGGTCAGTTGGACTTCGTGCTGGGCGCATACCTTTCCAAGGGTGGCAAGAGCTTTATCTGCCTGTCCTCCACCTTCTTTAATAAAAAGACCGGCCAGCTGGAAAGCCGTATCCGTCCCACGCTGGAGAATGGCAGCATCGTTACCGACACCCGCGCCAACGTGCACTATCTGTGCACCGAGTATGGCTGCGTGAACCTGAAGGGCTTGACCTCTTGGGAAAAGGCCGAGGCTCTGATCAGCGTGGCACATCCGGACTTCCGTGAGGAGCTGATCCGCGAGGCTGAAAAGCTGCACATCTGGCGCAGAAGCAACAAAATTTAATAAGCGCTGTGGGTATTCCCGCTGCCCGCAGCAGGAATGGAGTTTGTCATGATGGACAAAAAGCCGCATATCAAACCGTATCTCTATGGGATGCTCGCAGGGTTTGGTGCCATTGCACTGAGCATCATCTTCTTTTTCCTTATTTACCGCTTTGACGGCTTCGGCTCAGCTATCTCTACCCTGACCGGCATCCTGATGCCCTTTATCTACGGTGCCGTCATTGCCTACCTGCTCAAGCCGGTGTGCAACAGCATCGAGAGCTTTCTGCGCCGGTTCATCCCGGAAAAGATGAATGGTCTGATCAACGCGCTGTCCGTGGCGCTTACCATCCTGTTCGGGCTTTTGCTGGTGTATGCACTGGTCATGATGATCGTACCGCAGCTGATTACCAGCGTGACTACCCTGTACTACACCGCGCAGGCCAACATTACAAAGTTCATGAACTGGGCAAACCATCTGGAGTTTATTGAAAAGAACGAACAGATCACGGAGTTGCTCAATTCAGCCTACGCTGCTCTGAACACCAATCTGGACACATGGAACACATGGCTCAAGAACACCCTGCTGCCCTCCATGCAGAACATCCTGAGCGGCGCAGCCATTGGTGTGCTGAACGTGGTGACGGTGGCCAAAAACCTGATCATCGGCATCATCGTGGCCGTGTATATGCTGGCCAGCCGCAAGCGGTTCGTGCAGCAGGGCAAGCTGGTGCTGCACAGCATCGTCCGCCCCCGCTGGGCGCAGCTGATCACCGAGGAAGTGAAGTACGCGGACAAAATGTTCGGCGGTTTCATCAACGGCAAGATCATGGACTCTGCCATCATCGGCGTGCTGTGCTATATCGGCTGTCTGATCTTCAAGTTCCCCAGTGCGCTGCTGGTATCGGTGATCATCGGTGTGACCAACGTGATCCCTTTCTTCGGCCCCTTCATCGGTGCCATCCCCGCCACCCTGCTCATCCTCATCCAGAGCCCCATCAAGGCGCTGTGGTTCGTGTTGTTCGTGCTGGTTTTGCAGCAGCTGGACGGCAACATCATCGGACCCAAAATTCTGGGCAACACCACCGGCCTTTCCAGCTTCTGGGTACTGTTCGCCATCCTGCTGTTTGGCGGCCTGTGGGGCTTTGTGGGCATGATTGTGGGTGTGCCGCTGTTTGCTGTCATCTACGATGTTATCAAAAAGCTGGTCATTCACGGCTTGCAGCGCCATCAGGAGCTGACCCTGCTGAACAGCTATCACGACCAGTTCGGCGACCCCGCAGACGATGCAGCCGCACAGCCCGCTGCATCGCAACCTGCTGAGAACCAGTAAACCTTCCCTGCCCCGCATCAGAACACTTCCGATGCGGGGCATTTTTTAGCCATGCCGTATTATAAGAACGTATATAAAGGAGAACGATTTAATGGGTATTAAAATGATGTTATTGGGTATCGCCGTTATTCTGGCTGGGATTGCCTTATCTATAAGTAATATTTTTGCTTTTGTTGGTGGAGCCGCAGGTCTTTTAATCACAATTGCCGGTATGCTTGTACGGGGCAAAAACACAACCGAGAAATAATTCACGAAGGTTTGACAAATGACTTACACAATCGCGATCATTTCTACTTTAGCGGCATGGTTCGTTGGGCTATTTGCAGACGCAAACATCGATTTTGGAGACCCACAAGGGTTTTTAGCTCTCAGAGTGCTGTTTCCTGTTTTAGCTATGGGAATTTGTATTCTAAAGGCAATTAAAGAAAGCGATAAGAAATAAATAGCCGCCAACATGCACAGCAAGACCCCCGCCTTATGTTCCAGTCAGGAACACAGGGCGGGGGTCGTTTATTGCTTTGATTCAGATTTCAGCTCAATCCAGCGGCTGAGAGGGTTTCCAGTCCTTATAGTTCTCGTACCGGCTCTCGCGGATCTTATGGTGAGACCAGATCTCATCGGCGGTGGGCTGCCAGTCGGCGGCGTAAGCCTTGCATTTCTCACACAGGTGCTCGACACTTTCCGGAGACTGCAGGTCGGTGCTGTGAGCACCGGTCTCATGCACCATCTTTTCCAGCAGCTCGGGGTTTTCCAGCATCGGGCAGGGACGCAGATGGTTCTTGTTAAAGGGCTGGCCGTTGTGGTAAGCCATGAACAGCGGGCTGTGCAGAATCTCCAGAATAGACTGGTCGTGGATGTTAGCGTTGGAGTAGTGGATGAACACACAGGGCTCAGCATCACCGGCAGAGTTGATGTGGAAGTAGTTGCGGCCGCCGGCGATGCAGCCGCCCACGAACTCGCCGTCGTTCTGGAAGTCCATGGGGTAGAACGGGATATCGCACGCAGAAGAGCGCAGATAGCGGATACGGTCGATCATATACTTGCGCTGCTCCGGGGTGGGCATCAACTCCGGGGCGGCCTCGTTGCCAACAGGCATATAGTGGAAGTAGAAGCCGAAGTGTGCACCCTTCTCGCACAGGAAACGCATGAACTCGTCATTGGTGACGGCGTCGATGTTCTGGCGGGTGTAGCAGATGGAGGTGCCAAAGATAATGCCGTACTTCTTGAGCAGATCCATGGCGTGCATCACAGCGGCATAGTGGCCTTCGCCGCGGCGGGCGTCGTTGGTCTCCGGGGTGCCCTCGATGGACAGCATAAAGGCGATATTGCCCAGACGCCGCACCTCTTCACAGAAGGGCTCGTCGATGAGGGTGGAGTTGGTGTAGATGGCAAACTGCACATCGTTGTGCTTTTCGGCCAGTTTGAGCACGTCCTTCTTGCGCACCAGCGGCTCGCCGCCGGTCAGCATATACAGGTAAACGCCCAGTTCCTTGCCCTGCGTGACGATTTTGTCCATATCCTCAAAGCTGAGGTTGTTCTTGTTGCCGTACTCGCCTGCCCAGCAGCCCACGCAGTGCATATTGCAGGCAGAGGTGGGGTCGAACAAAATCAGCCAGGGGATGTTGCACTGGTATTTGACGCGGTTCTCGCGAATCATCTTAGTGCCGCGGAAGAAGGCTTCGTAGCCCAGATTCAGTGCGGTAGTACGCGCCACATGGGGGTCGGTCTGGTCCAGCACGCAGTTGATGAGTTTCGTCCACTTGCTGTCGGGGTCGGTCAGCACCTTTTTGGCGTTCTCGTAGGTCTCGTCGCTGAAGCCGCTGCCGTAGAACTGCTTTGCAGCATCTACCAGCTGGCACATTGTTTTTTCACGGTCTTGCTCGGCGCGGGAAAGCGCCACGTCCACTATTTTACCAAGTGCAGCACGCTGCATCTTGTGGGTCAGATTCTCAAGAGATGTATTCATAACTTTTCCTCCCGAAATGATTCCTTTGGAAATTCTTATTTTGCTTGACCACATCTTACTACTTTGCGTGTTTTTGTGCCATAAACAGAAAATACGCCGTGATGGAAAACCCATCACGGCGTACTATTTGATAAAATTTTATTGAAGCCGCACGGACAAAAAACGCTTCATTCCTCTATTTTCAGGCTGCCGGTGCTCAGGCGGCACAGTGCACGGCGGAAATCCCCGTGGATCATGGTGCTTACGCGCTCCACCATCTGCTTGGGGTCGTTCTTCATATCCCGGCGGGTCCATTCCAGCGTCATGCCCACCAGTGCATACTTGTAAAAATCGACAACAAACTGTTTGTCTGCATCCTGTACGGTGATATCGTGGCATTCGCGGTCTGCAAAGTCCTTCAGGATGGGGTCCAGCAATCTATAAAGGTACTGCTCCACCTGTTCCCTGCCCACCGAGCGGTAAACGTTAAGCACAAGGGTCTTGTTATCCTGCAGCTGGTGCAGGACGTCCAGATAGGCTTCGCTCCATGTACCAAAGCCCCGGCGGCCTTCCATTGCCTTGGCGGCATCCTCCGCTAAGATCCAGTCCACCAGATCATAGATGTCCTTGAAATGGTAATAAAAGGTCATGCGGTTCACCCCGCAGTCCTCGGTGATATCGTTGATCGTGATCTTGTTCAGGGGCTTTTCCAGCAGCAGCTTCTTCAAAGATGCCTCCAGTGCCCGTTTTGTCGTTTGTGACACAAAAACCCATCCTTTCCCGGCAGTCGCCGCTGCCGTTTCCGTGAATGATACCCCATGATTTATTTTACCGCAAAATGTGACCTTATTTCAAGTAAAGATTCTTACCTTTTATGAAGTTTGTGTGTGCACTGCCCGCCGCGAAAGTGCTGTTTTTACATTATATCCGCCCAAAATAAGACAAAAGTCTTGATTTTCTCCCAGCGGTTGCTTAGAATGAATAAGAAGCAGAATTTTATGCAGTGCATACCTGCCGAGGGAGGGTTATTATTATGATGAAAACCATTGGGTTTTTAGGCTGTGGAAACATGGGCGGGGCTATTGCCCGCGCCGTGTGCAAGGCTACCGAGCCTGAGAATGTATTTCTGGCTAACCGCACGGCTGCCAAGGCCGAGGCGCTGGCCGCAGAACTGGGCTGCCAAACGGCTACCAACGCCGAGGTCGCCGGTGACTGCGATTTGATCTTTCTGGCGGTGAAGCCCCAGATGATGGAAGCCATGCTGGAGCCGCTGCGGTTCATCCTTGCCGAGCGCAGCAATCGGTTCGTGCTGTGCACCATGGCTGCCGGCCTGCCGGTGGCACGCATTCAGGAGATGGCGGGCGGCGACTACCCTGTCATCCGTATCATGCCCAACACCCCGGCATCGGTGGGCGAAGGCATGATCCAGTATTGCTCCGTCAACGTGACCGCCGAGGAGGAGAGCGCATTCTGTCAGCTGATGGCCCCTGCCGGGCGGCTGGACGCCGTGGCCGAGGGCATGATCGATGCCGCCAGCTGTGTTTCCGGCTGCGGCCCGGCATGGGTGTACCAGTTTATTGAAGCGCTGGCCGACGGCGGCGTGGCCTGCGGTCTGCCCCGGGCAAAGGCACAGGAGTACGCCGCACAGATGGTGCTGGGCAGCGCAAAGCTGGTGCTGGAAAGCGGCAAGCACCCCGGTGCGCTGAAGGACGCTGTGTGCAGCCCCGGCGGCAGCACCATTCAGGGCGTGCGGGTACTGGAAGAACATGGGCTGCGCGGTGCGGTGATGGATGCCGTGCTGGCCGCTTACGACAAAACAAAGGAAATGGGAAAGGGTTAATGGAATCATGCGCATCGTTGTGAAAGTAGGCACCTCCACATTGGCATACCCCACCGGGCGGCTGAACATCCGCCATGCAGAGGAACTGGTCAAGGTATTGAGCGATTTAAAGAACGAGGGACACGAGGTCATTCTGGTGTCCTCCGGCGCTATCGGCATGGGCGTGGGCAAGCTTTCGCTGCCTGCACGCCCAAAGGATACCACCACCAAGCAGGCCTGCGCTGCCGTGGGGCAGTGCGAGCTGATGTACACCTACGACCGGCTGTTCAGTGCCTACGATCACACGGTAGCGCAGATCTTGCTTACCGGCGTGGACGTGGAGCACACCGAGCGCCGGGTGAACATCCAGAACACCCTGACCCGTCTGCTGGAGCTGGGTGCACTGCCCATCATCAATGAAAACGACAGTGTTGCCACCGATGAGATCACCTCCATTGGCGACAACGACACGCTGGCCGCTATTGTGGCCTGTTGCTGCAAGGCCGACTTGCTGGTGCTGCTGAGCGACATTGACGGCCTGTACACCGCCAACCCCCACACCCACCCGGATGCGGCGCTCATCCCACTGGTGGAGGAGATCACCCCGGAGGTGATGGCACTGGCAGACGGTGCCGGCTCGGCACTGGGCACCGGCGGCATGGCCACCAAGCTGCGGGCTGCCCGCATGGTGACTGGCAGCGGCGCAGATATGGTGATTGCCAACGGCGCACACCCGGAGCTGCTGTATGATATCGCTGCGGGCAAGCCCATCGGCACCCGCTTTGCCGGGCATAAGCAGCCCGCACTGTCCACACAGGAGGTTTGAGCTATGACCACACAGGAAATTCTGGAAGCCGCCCGCGGGGCAAAGGCTGCGTTGGCACTGGCTGACGGCGCAGCCCGCGCACAGGCACTGCACAGTATGGCTACGCAGCTGTGCAGCCCCGCAAGCATGACGGCCATTCTTGCCGCCAACGCCGACGACATGGCCGCCGCAAAGGGACATATCAGCGAGGTGATGCTGGACCGTCTTGCCCTGACCGAGGAACGCATCCGCGCCATGGCAAAGGGCATTGAAGAGGTTGCCGCCCTGCCCGACCCGGTGGGCCGGGTGCTGAAGCGGGTGGAGCGTCCCAACGGGCTGGTGATTGAAAAGACCGCCGTGCCCATGGGTGTGATTGCTATCATCTATGAGAGCCGTCCCAACGTGACCAGCGATGCCGCCGCCCTTGCCATCAAGAGCGGCAACGCCTGCATCCTGCGCTGCGGCAAGGAGGCATGGCGCAGCGCCAACGCCATTGTACAGGCGCTGCGGCAGGGACTGCGGGAGAACAGCCTGCCGGAAAACGCGGTCTGCCTGATCGAGGACACCACCCACGCCTCTGCCAACGCCCTGATGACCGCCGTAGGCTATGTGGATCTGCTGATTCCCCGGGGCGGCGCAGGGCTGATCCGCGCCTGTGTGGAGAACGCCAAGGTACCCTGCATCCAGACCGGTACCGGCATCTGCCACATTTTTGTGGACGATACCGCCGATCAGGCCAAGGCGCTGGACATTATTGAAAACGCCAAGGCCAGCCGCCCCAGCGTGTGCAACGCCGAGGAGGTGTGTCTGGTGCATTCTGCTATTGCGCAGGAGTTTCTGCCCAAGCTCGCACAGCGTCTTGGCCCCGACCGCGTGGCTGCGGGCAAGCTGCCGGTAGAACTGCGGCTGGACGCACGCGCCGCCGCCATCATTCCCGGCACGCCTGCCGGCCCTGCGGACTTTGACACCGAGTTTCTGGACTACATCCTTGCCGTCAAGGTGGTGGACAGTGTAGATGAGGCCATTGCCCACATTGCGCAGCACTCCACCGGCCACAGCGAGGCTATCCTGACCCAGACGCTGGCAGACGCCGACCGGTTCACCGCTGCGGTGGACAGCGCCGCCGTGTATGTGAACTGCTCCACCCGCTTTACGGATGGCGGCGAGTTTGGTCTGGGCTGCGAGATGGGCATTTCTACCCAGAAGCTGCATGCCCGGGGTCCCATGGGACTGGAGGAGCTTTGCAGCTACAAATACGTCATCCACGGTGACGGGCAGATCCGCTGATTTCCCCTGCCCTCCAACCATCGCGTTTAAATCGTTTCTCAGATAACAAAAGGCTTCAGAAATGTCTGCGGGCATTCCTGAGGCCTTTTTTCATAGGAAGAGCCTAGAGATAGGCGAAATCTGCAATTTTGCGTTTTATAAGCAAATATTTTTATGCAGAAGAACTGCCGCTCTTATGCTGCACCGCAAGCTTTTGATAGCTGAAAAAAATTTCCTGTACAGGCCGATGTAAGCTGCTTTGGCCTGTATTTTTGTTTTATCGGGATGGACTGTATTTCGATTCAAGTGAGAAAAGTGAAAAATATTTCACTTTTCTCAGAAAATGAATTCTCTTGGATGGTGGTATGTATCCAAGAATTCGCCGTTTCTCACAATGTAAAAGTAGTACTTTTATGTTTTTATAGGTAAAAAAAGCAAAATTTTCTCTTGACAGAGCGTTTTCTGTGCGGTAAAACTATAGTGTAAGATTTGATATCGATTTCACTTCCGTTTCACAGGATTTCAAAATTCGTACATCATAACTGGTACTATGTAAAAATAAGTAAAGGAGAGAGCATCTTATGACGATCGCAATTCTTGCCCATGATTCCCGCAAAGAACTGGCTCTGCAATTCTGTACCGCTTACAGTGCCATCCTTTCCCGCAATAATGTTATCGCCACCGGTACCACCGGACGGATGCTTGCGCAGACCACTGGCCTGCCGGTGCACTGCTATCTCTCCGGTAAGCTGGGCGGTGTACAGCAGATCACCTCCCGCGTTGCCTGCGATGAGGTGGATTTGGTGCTGTTCTTCCGCGACCCGCTGAAGGCCGATGCCGCCAGCCTGACCGAGCAGAATCTGCTGCGCCTGTGCGATATGCACAGCGTACCCATTGCTACCAACATTGCTACCGCAGAGGTGCTGCTGCGCGGTCTGGATCAGGGAGATCTGGACTACCGTGAGGGGATGCACCCGGCCTTGATCGAGCCGATCCCCGTGGTGCAGGCCCGTGCCGTATAAGCGTTTATTTGTGTGTTACTTTGTGTATAGAGGGAAAAAAGGAGCTATCGTAGCGTGTTGTGCGATAGCTCCTTTTTGTTTGCGTGTTATTTGCCCGCAGGGCGATCATTATTCCTGAAAGTATGCTTTCTGGACAGCCAGCAGCACACCGGCGCGGCTGGCGGCAAAGTTCAAGCCGCCCTGCAGATAACAGGTGTAGGGGGCGCGCAGAGGGCCGTCGCAGGAAAGCTCGATGGTACTGCCCTGCGTAAAGCTGCCGCTGGCCATGACCACCTCATCGGTATAACCCGGCTCCGGGCTGGGTTCCGGGGCGGCGTAGCTGTCCACGGGGCTGGCAGCCTGAATGCCCTGACAGAAGCCAATGAGCGCTTCTGCCGTACCGGCATCAAAGCAAGTAACGATATCGTTGTGATCCTCGCAGTAGCGCGGAATGGGCTTTTTGCCAAGCAGCTCCAGCATACACTGGGCGTAGATAGCGGTCTTGATGGCCTCGCACACCACGCCGGGAGCGTAGTAGAAGCCCAGATACATATCCCGGGGGGTCTCCAGCGTGCAGCCCAGCTCCTTGCCAAGGCCGGGGGCGTTCAGGCGGTAAGCGCACAGTTCCACCAGATCCTTGCGGCCCACGATGTAGCCGCCGGTGGGAGCAATGCCGCCGCCGGGGTTTTTGATCAGGCTGCCTACTGCAATATCCGCGCCCACCTGACAGGGCTCCTGCGTCTGGGTGAACTCGCCGTAGCAGTTATCCACAAAGATGATGATCTCCGGGTTTGCGGCGCGGGCGGTATCCGCAATTTTGCGGATGGTGTCCAGATCAAAGGCGTTGCGCTGTAAATAGCCGCGGCTGCGCTGGATATGGCACACCTTTGCACCGGGGGCTTTCTGGGCGATCAGGTCGTAGTCCGGGGTGAAGTCGGCCTTGAGGGGGGCTTCGTCGTAGTTTACGCCGTAGTCCATCAGAGTGCCGGTACCCTTGCCCTTGCCGTCCAGGCCGATGACGCCCTCCAGCGTATCGTAGGGGCGGCCGGTTGCAGCCAGCAGGGTGTCCCCTGCCCGCAGCAAGCCGAACAGCGCCACCGCCAGCGTGTGGGTGCCGCTCTGGAACTGGCTGCGCACCAGTGCATCCTCTGCGCCCATGACCTGTGCAAAGATCTGCTCCAACTTAGCGCGGCCGGTATCCCACAGGCCGTAGCCGGTGGTGCCCAGCATATCGGTGGAGGACATCTGGGTATCGGCAAAGGCCTTGAGCATTTTCAGCTGGTTGAAATCCCGGATCTCCTCCATCTGGTGGAAATAGGGCTGGCACAGCTCCATGGCCTTTTCGTCCAGCGCCAGCACCTCGGGCTTATAATCAAAAAAGTGGTTCAGAATCGACATTATAACGTGATAGTTCCTTCCTGTTATTTTTTGGTTCTTTGTGCAAAAGCTTTGTCATTTCTCGGACACATAGCGGGCGTACTCGGCCAGCTTTGCAAAGCCGAGGCGGGTATAAAACCGCACCCGCTCCGGCGCGCAGAGGAACACCAGGCGCAGACCTTCGGCGGCAAGGCTGTTTGCCATTTCCACAATGAGCCGCCCGCCGATGCCCTTGCCCCGCAGCGGCTCTGCGGTCTGCCCGCAGGCCATGTAGGCTTGCCCATTGCACAGGGCATAAGCGCCCACGGTGCAAACGACTGTACTCCCCTGCTCCAGCGTCCATGCCACTGCCCTGCCCCGGGTGCGCTTTGTACACAGCTCTGAATAAAAGTCAGCCTGCCGGGTGAGGTCTGCGGGATAAAGCGCCGCTGCCACCCGGGCGGCAGAAGCTTCCCGGCAGAGGGACAGCTGCGCCCACAAAGCCTCGTCCACGGCGGGCAGGGGCAGCGGCTTACCCTGCGGCAACCCGAACACGGTCAGCGTTTCCGCCTTGTGCCAGCCGTCCGGCGGCGGGCAGACAGTCTCGTCCAGAATGGCGCTCTCGCACCCGCAGAAGGACAAAAAGCCTGCCAGTTCTGCGGGGTTTGCGTGCCCGGCCAGCCATGCCGTGCTGCCGGAAAGTTCCAGTGCCAGCGTGGGGCCCGCGTAGAACCGCCACGGCTGACTTTTGCGAAAGAGCGCGCAGTCCAGCGGCAGCAGAGCGTCCAGCACCGGCAGACCCCGGCAGGCATTCGCGAACCGGGTACGGCGCTTTGCATCCTTTACCTGTGCGATCACTTGAGCGCGTTGACGATCTTTTTGAACTCGCGGCCGCGCACCTCAAAGTTGGGGTACAGGTCAAAAGATGCACTTGCCGGAGACAGGATGATGATATCCCCGGGCTTTGCGGCGGCGCGCGCCAGCTCTACGGCGTGCTGCATATTGTCTGCGTGCTGAATAGGCAGAGCGGCCTCGTCAAAGCCGGAGCACTCCCGTACAGCCTGCTCGATGCGGGGGCCGGTAGCACCCATCAGCACCAGATCCTTGACATGGGCGATGATCTCCGGTGCCAGCGGCTCGTAGGGGATGTGCTTATCGTAGCCGCCCGCGATGAGGATGACCTTCCGGTCAAAGCTGCGCAGACCGGCAATGGTGCGGGTGGGGCTGGTGCCGATGGAATCGTTATAGTACAGCACGCCGTCCAGAGTACGCACCGGCTCGATGCGGTGCTCCACGCCGGTGAAGGTGCTGCCCACCTGACGGATAGCCTCTACGGGCACCTCGCCCCACACGGCAGCGGCAGCAGCCAGCAGGTTCTCGATGTTGTGCAGACCGCGCAGCTTGACATCCTTCTGGGCAAGGAAGGGGGTCACAACGCCATCCTCGGCCATGCAGAGCATGCCATCCTTGCGCAGGAAGGCACCGTTGTCGGTATCGTGCAGGCGGGTGAACCACACCTGCTTGCCCTTGCAGTCTGCCTGCATGGAGCGGCTGATCTCGTTTTCATAGCCCAGCACGGCGCGGCAGGGCTGCTTCTGGTACAGCAGGATATTGCGCTTGGCATCAATGTATTCCTGCATATCCTTGTGGTGATCCAGATGGTTCGGGGTCACGTTGGTGACCACCGCAATGTTGGGGCTGGCGTGCATGCTGATCAGCTGGAAGCTGGAAAGCTCCACCACAGCCACATCCTCCGGGGATACCTCCGGCAGCATGGGCAGCAGCGCTGCGCCGATGTTGCCACCCAGATGCACCTTGCGGCCTGCGGCCTCGTAGAACTTGGAGATAAGGGTTGTGGTGGTGGTCTTGCCGTCCGAGCCAGTCACGGCCACGATCTCGCAGGGGCAGAAATCGAAGAACAGTTCCACCTCACTGGTGACCATAGTGCCGGCGGCCATGGCATCCTGCAGGGGCTTTTCAAAATAACCCACAAAGCCCGGTGTGCGCATGATGATATCCTGTCCCTTGAAGCCGTCCAGATAGTTTTCGCCAAGGCTCAGGTCGATGCCCAGCTCCCGGATTGTGGCGGCGTAATCGCCAAAGTCCTCCACGCTCTTT
Source organism: Faecalibacterium tardum (assembly GCF_040096515.1). Lineage (NCBI taxonomy): Bacteria > Bacillati > Bacillota > Clostridia > Eubacteriales > Oscillospiraceae > Faecalibacterium > Faecalibacterium tardum. The sequence goes on from NZ_JBBMEO010000002.1 coordinate 254,306, forward strand.
TTCTGGTCGCACAGGGTCACATGAGCGCCCAGCTCCACAAACTCCTTAATAAGGGTCTTGTGGCTGACGCCCGCGCCGATAAAGGCGACCTTTTTGCCCTGAATAAGCTGGGCAAGCTTCTGCTGATCTTTCTGCATAAAAACAGTTCCTCCTCTAATAGGATCATGGTATAACACCGCGCCGCACGGGCAGCGCGGGGATCACTTTGCTGTACCATTATAGTCCATTTGCGCCCAATTGGCAACGGAAAACCGCACACTCTGCTTCAAAAAGCCCGGTAAATTCACAAAAAGGCAATTGTTTTTTCTGCTACTTTCTGCTACACTTGTCGTTGCAGAGCGTTTTTTGCCGTTTCTGCGCGAAGATGAACGGAATGAGGTTATTCTTTTTGAAACGATGGTTACGTTTTACCGCAGCGGTGCTGGCTGCTGCGTTTCTTTTTGCCCTGACCGGCTGCGGCAGCTCCACAAACTCTGCCAGCTTTACATGGTTCGTGGACAGCATCCCCGCAAATCTGGACCCGCAGGTGGCTTCCGGTGCATCGGACGTCATCGCCTGCGAAAACCTGTACGGCACACTGGTGCGCAAGGATCCGAACGGCGAGCTTGTGCCGGGGCTCTGTGAGAAGTGGACAGTCTCCTCAGACGGGCTGACCTACACCTTTACCCTGAAGGACGGCCTGACCTACGCAGCCGCCAAGGGTGCCGCCACAGAGTACGACATTACCGCCGAGGATTTTGTGTTTGCGTTCCGGCGCATTTTCCGTGCCGATACCGCCTCGCCCTACGCAGTGGAGTTTTCAGCCATCCAGAACAGCGCCGCCGTGCAAGCGGGACTGGCGGACGAAAGCAGTCTGGGCGTTTCGGCCAATGGGGCACTGACGTTGGTGTTCCGGCTGAGCGAGCGGGACGATAACTTCTTAGCAAAGCTGGCATTGCCCGGTGCAGCCCCCTGCGACGAGGCTTTTTTTGAGAGCACCCGGGGCACCTACGGGCTGACCGCCAAGACTACGCTTGCAAGCGGCAGCTTTTACCTGTATAACTGGACAACAAACGGTCTGTTTTTACGCCGCACCGTGGAAAGCCCGCTGGTCGGCAGTCTGCGTCTGGTGCAGGACACCAGCGGCAGCGGCAAAAGTGCAGCCCAGCTTATTGCCGACGACAAATGCTCGGCAGCGCTGGACGAGAGCGGCGAAGCCACCAGCTTACAGACGGTAAGCTATTCCGACACCACATGGGCGCTGCTCTTCAACACGGCGGAGGGCTCAGTGTTCCAGAACCAGCAGCTGCGGCAGGCGTTGGCCGGTATTGCCCGGGAAAACGCCACCGTGCCCTCCGGCGGCCTGTATGCCGCCGCAAAGGGACTTGTACCGGAGGGGCTGACCGTAGACGGGCTGGACTACCGCGATGCTGCCGGTGACCCCCTGCCCACCATCTCTGAACCTAAGGCTTTGTATCTGGCTGCGCGGCAGGGCATGGCCACCTCAGATTTTTCCGGTGTGACCCTGCTGCTGCCCAAGAACGCCGGGCTGGGCGAACTGGCCGACCAGATCAACAGCGCATGGCAAAAGGAGTGCTCCCTGTTCTTCTCGGTGGAAGAGGTAGAACAGGACGAGTTTGACGCCCGCATTGCCGCCGGGAAATACACCATTGCCCTTGCGCCCATCCGTGCAGAGGGCGGCAGCGTGTACCAGATGTTGCAGCAATTCACCGCTGAGGGCGGCAGCCTGACCGGCTACGCTGATCCTGTATACGCTGACCGGCTGGCACTGAGCGCCCAACAGACCGGCAAAGCCCGCTGTGCCCTGCTGGCGCAGTGCGAGCAGCAGCTGCTGGAAAGCTGCACCGTGGTGCCCCTGATGGCACAGCAGAAGCGTCTGCTGCTGGCAAACGGCGTGCGCGACTTGGTATTCGACCCGTTTTTCCCGGTGCTGGACCTGACATGGGCCAAAATGAGTTGACCGCAAATTTCGTGCGGAAAAGCCTTGACATTCCTGCCCTGCTTTGTTACAATAATGGAGCACTTGCAGGGTTAGCTCATCCGGTAGAGCGACTGCTTCCCAAGCAGTAGGCGGCGGGTTCGAGTCCCGTATCCTGCTCCAGAATATGGCGGTGAAACGTTCAAAATCTGTTCGTTTTGCCGCTTTTTTGTTTGTGTCCATTTCAAAAAATGACGTAAAATTTTGTGTTTTCCGCTCATAATCTAGCAGATAATGGAACAAAAAACACTCCCGGGCTTTTTATGGAAAGTCCGGGAGTGTTTGCGTTTAACTGATTTTATATCGTGTTACTTTGCCACGAGTTCTGCGGCAAGGGCGTCCATCTGTGCCTCGGCAGCGGCGTTGGCGGCAGAGCGGATGGTGACCACGTTCTCGCAGAGGGTGATATTTTTCATGCTCTCCAACTCTGCACGCATAAGCTTTGCAGCCATGGGTGCCCAAGTGCCGTTTTCCATCAGGCCAACGGTGCGGTTCTGGAAGTTCTTGGTTTTGAGGTGGGTCAGCAGGTTTTCCATCGGCGGGAAGAGGAAACCATCATAGGTGGCACAGGCCAGCACGATCTTACCGCAGCGGAAAGCCTCGGTGACAGCGTAGGACACATCGGTACGGGTCAGATCCATCTCCACCACCTTTGCGCCCTGTGCGCGCAGCTTTTCAGCCATGGTGTGGGCGGCGGCGCGGGTGTGGCCGTGGATGGAAGCGCTGGCCACCAGAATCTTTTCCGGCTCCTCTGCCTTATAGCTGGACCAGAGATCGTAGTAGTTCAGGTACTTGCCCAGATCGCCGGTGAGCACCGGGCCGTGCAGCGGGCAGATAGTCTTGATATCCAGTGCAGCGGCCTTTTTAAGCAGCGCCTGCACCTGCGGGCCGTACTTGCCCACAATGTTCAGGTAGTAGCGGCGGGCCTCGCTGGCCCAGTCGGCATTTTCGTCAAACTTTGCCACCGCGCCAAAGCGGCCAAAGCCATCGGCGGAGAACAGTACCTTTTCGCTGCTCTCATAGCTGACCATGACCTCCGGCCAGTGCACCATGGGAGCAAACACAAAGGTGAGGGTGTGGGTGCCAAGGCTCAGGCTCTCGCCATCTTTCACCACCACGCGGCGCTCCGGGGCAATGGCATCTGCGCCAAAGAACTGCTCCATATACTGGAAGGTCTTGGCGTTGCCAACCACCTGCATTTCCGGGTAAAGTGCTGCCAGCTTTGCCACGTTAGCACCGTGGTCCGGCTCCATGTGGGAAACCACCAGATAGGCGGGCTTGCAGCCGCCCAGTGCCTCGGCAAGGTTTTCCAGCCAAGGCTCGGTAGCGCGGGCGTCCACCGTGTCCAGAATGGTGGTCTTTTCGTCCAGAATGACATAGGAATTATAGCTGACCCCGGTGGGCACCGGATACTGGCTCTCGAACAGGTCGATGGTGGTATCGTCCACGCCCACACCAAGGATGGCTTCACTGATTTTTTTCATGCTCATACCGTTCAGACTCCTTTTGGGTTTATCTTGTGCCGTAAATTGGCAAATATTTCTGAGAACAATTCCTATTGTAGCACATCGTCAGAAATTTCGCAAGGGATAATGCGGGGAGCTTCTGCGCATCAAAGCTCTTCCCCGCTCTCCGGCAGACGTGCCGTTACTGGTCTGCCCGGCTCGGTGTCCAGCTCCAGCAGGGTGGCGGCGGTGTTCTCGTCCAGCGTCTGCACCGCACGCAGCTTGCGGCTGATGGCACGGCTGCGCACCCCGATGAGGTTATCCAGCTCTTCATCGGTCTGGCGCAGGCGCTGCTGCATCTTGGAAAGTCCCTGCCCGAACTTATCAAACTCGGTCTTGACCGCACCCAGCAGCTGCCACACCTCGCCGGAGCGCTTCTGGATGGCAAGGGTCTTGAAGCCCATTTGCAGGCTGTTGAGCAATGCTGCCATGGTGCTGGGGCCGGCCACGTTCACCTGATAATCCCGCTGCAAAACTTCCAACAGCCCGGCGTTCACCACCTCGGCGTACAGCCCCTCAAAGGGCAGAAACAGGATGCCGAAGGCTGTGGTATAGGGCGGCTCCACATATTTTTCCCGGATGTCCTTTGCCTCGCTGCGCAGCACCAGTTCCAGCGCGTGGCGGGCGTTTTCCACTGCCTGTGCATCGCCGGAAGCCTGCGCATCCTGCAGGTGGGCATAGGTATCGCCGGGGAATTTGGAGTCGATGGGTAGCCAGACACTGTTGCCGTCCACACCGGGCATACGGATGGCGTACTCCACCCGCTGGGTGCTGCCGGGGATGGTGGCCACGTTGGTGTCGTACTGCTCCGGTGCAAGGATCTCTTCCAGAATCGCGCCCAGCTGGATCTCGCCCAGAATGCCGCGGGTCTTAACGCCGGAAAGCACCTGCTTCAGCCCGCCCACATCGGCGGCAAGGCTCTGCATCTCGCCCAAGCCCTTGTACACCTGCTCCAGCTGGTCGTTGACCGCCTTAAAGCTTTCGGTTACCCGCTTTTGCAGCGCGTCCTGTAATTGCTCGTCCACAGTATGGCGGATCTCATCCAGTTTCTGGGCATTCTGTGCCTGCATGGCGGCAAGGCCGTCTGCCAGCGCTTTGCGCATCTCCTCCAGCTTGCGGACATTGGAGGCTTCCAGTCCCTGCAAGCGCTGCTCCATGGTCTGCTGCTGGGTGTTCTGCCCTGCCGTCAGGGTACTGCTCATGCCCTGCACTGCGGTTTGCAGGGTGTCGCTGATGTGCGCCATCGCGGCCAGATTCTGCTGTGCCTGCTGCGCCTGCTTTTCTTCCAACACCCGCGCCTGTGCTTCCAACTGCTGGCGCAGCCACTCTTTCAGAGCTTCGTCATCCTGCCGGGCGGCGGGCTTGCCGGTGCGGTACAGCAAAAGCGCCTGCAACAGGCAGATGGCCACCAGCAAAAGCGTATACAGTCCTGCCAAAAATCCCATAGACATTCTCCTTTAACTCAAAAATCCGGGTCTTGCGGTAATGGCAGACCCGGATGTGCTTATACTTCCTGATGCTTTACGATTTCGTGTGTAGTCTCCACCTGCTGGCCGTACAGACCCACGCCGTCTACCTCTATCTCGCCTACCTGATTATCACAGGGGTCGGCGCGGAAGGAACACATGGGCGGGTCGAAGGGCGCGCAGATATCGCTGTTAGCTACCATGCGGTCGGTGTCCAGATTGCCGAAGTAGTGCAGGCGCATCTTCTCGTTGCCCGCACGCGCCATAGACGCACCGGCAGAGCAATCGGCGTACATCCAGCCCTTGGGCGCGATGTAGAACATTGCCCAGTCGTGGCAGCCGGCTGTCTCCGGCCGTGCCACCATGCCGCTCTGCCACTTTGCCGGGATGCCTGCAATGCGGCAAAGGGTGATAAAGGTAGCGGCCATCACGCCGCAATCGCCCCGGCGGCTGCGGGCGCAGTTATCGGTGATGTTCTCGTGCACAAAATACATGGGCTGGAAGTGGTAGTGCACGTTCAGGGTGACAAAATCATAAATGCGCTTTGCCTTCTGCACGGGGTCGGTGATGCCCTCGGTCAGCTGCGCAGCCAGTGCCTTCATATAGGGGGTAAAGGCGATGTGGGGCAGCTGCTCGGCGGTGTCAAAATCCGGCTGCACCGGGTCGGCCTGCATTTCCAGCGGGGCAGCGTAGTGTGCAGTGCTGCGGTAGCTGTACTGTGCCCCAAAGCGGCAGTTCTCGGCAAGGTCTGCCTCCCAGTACGCGGTGCGCTGGGGTGCGGTTTCCGGCGCAATATAAGTGGGCTGGGCGGTAAAGCTGTCCAGCGTGATATTGCTCTGTGCCGGGCAGGCAGCAGGCAGCGGCAGCCACACCTTGACGTGCACGGTGTTTCTGCCCTCAGCCTTTGCGGCAGCAAGGGCATGGGCAAAGGTCTCGTCCGTCATGCCGATGCTGGTGCGCAGGGTAATGTCTGCGCTGACTGCACCGGTGCGCACCATCTGGTCGTGCTGGGGCTCAAAACGATCCCAGCTGCGCTCCGGGACGGGCGGGTCCAGCTGACGGGCGGCAAGGTCGGGATGGGTAGCCACCAGCGTTTCGGCGGCGCGGTAGATATAGCGCTTCTTCCCCTCCACAAAGCGCCAGTCCATCTGACCGGCAGCATCCAGCGCGGCGAACTCCTCGGCGGTAAAGTCCCGCAGGGTGGCTTGCAGCTGGTTCAGCAGCTGCTCGGCGGTGAGAGTGTAGTCTCGCGGCAGACGGCGCAAAATCTCCCGGTGCGCCAGCAGACCCTGCCGCCACGCATCCACGCCGTGAGGAGTGGGGTTTACCGGCAGCGCACCCTGCGGGTGCAGGGGCTGGTTCTGGCTGGCAGTCCAGTCCTCAGCCAGACAGGCATCGATGCGCGCAATGGCGGCATCGTAGTAGCCCGCCTCCTTCAGGCGGCGGATGTCGTCCGGCAGCTCCATGTTCAGGTATGCAAAACAAGTATTCTGATCCATCATGCTCTACTCCTTTTTATTTATAGTCAAGCAGCGGTCTGCTGCTCCCAGAAAGCTACAGCTTCCGTCAGCCAGCCCTCGGCATCAGTGTTATCGCCTACCCCGATGCAATGGGGTGCAGACTCAAACACCTTTACAACATAAGGCACCTTATGAGCTTCCAGCGCTGCTTGCAGCGCTGGGCCCTGCACCTGATTGATCATCCAAGGCAGCACCTTGTCATCCTTCCCGTACCAGAAAAATACCGGCGGATAATCATCCGTGATAAGATCTGCCACACTGGAGCAGTAATAGTGCCACCCATAGTTGCCGGTATCCATAAACGCCTGATACGCGATCTTTACCTCTGAAAAGTTCACAACTGAATAACCCAGCAGCAATGCGCCGGGTCTTGCAACGCCGTAATGACCGTAGCCGCGCTCCTTGTTCGCAAACACACCCGCAAGCTGACCACCGGAGGAGTAGCCTACCAGCGCATAGTTCTGCGTCTGGATGGAAAGCTCCTCGTCAAGGCTCGTCACCAGCTGCACCGCCCGTGCCAGATCCTGAAGCGGGGCGTTGTTGCCCAGATCCAAGAAGGTGCGGTAGCGCAGCACAAACACAGCATAGCCCAGTTTATGCAGCTCGTAGGCGGTGGAGCCGCCCTCGCCCATCTCTGAGGTTATGGTCAGGGCGTTGCCGGGGATCACGATAGCCGTTTTGGCGTTGGGCGTCTCTGCCGGGTAATAAAACAGCTGCACACAACCCAGACTGGAATTTTGTTCGATCTCCTCCGGGGTGTAGACCTGATAGGTGACCTTGACGCCCTTATTATAGTTATCAATGATAAGGTTTAGCGCAGCAATGCCGGATTCCCGGTCGGTGTCGCCAAAATAATCGTGCAGGGTCTTGTTTTTCCAGCGTGCCACCATCAGCGGCGTCATCTCGCGGCAATATGTATAATAGCCGGTTCCTTGGATCGCCGGGTTCGCGCGCAGCTGTGCCATCGTAGTTTCTGCGGTGACATGGGGTGCGCTCTCTGCGCCAAAGGCAGGCAGCGCCGCGCAAAGCACAAGCCATACCATACACAGCAGCACCTGTACAGTTTTCTTCATACATCCTCCATGGGAGACAGCACGCCCCTGCACTGCCCCGCTCCGTATTCTTGTTCCCCTATTGTATCACAAACGGGTGGGATGTCAAAGCAATTTCTGTGCAGTCCGCTTCTTGTACCGCCCGACAAATTCTGCTATACTGAAACCTATCCGGGAGTGGAAAGAGAATGTGGGCATTTTTTCGGCCCGCCGAGGATGAAAGTATGGATAAGATCATCATCCGGCCTATGACGCCGGAGGACTGGGGCGCGGTCTCCAGAATCTATGTTGAGGGCATCGCTACGGAATACGCCACCTTCCAGACCGAATGCCCGCCCTATACCGCGTGGGACGCTTCCCACACAAAGGCGTGCCGTCTGGTCATTCTTTCCGGCGGAGTTCTGGCAGGGTGGTGCGCCCTGCACCGGATAGACCCCCGCTGGTGCTACCGGGGCGTGGCCGAGGTGAGCATTTATGTAGGTGAGCAGTTTCGGGGGCACGGGCTGGGCTTCCGGCTGTTGAGCGCCCTGTGCGCCGCCGCCGAAAAGGCCGGGTACTGGACGCTGCAATCCACCGTTTTACAGGATAACGCCGCCAGCCGTGCCCTGCACGCCAAGTGCGGCTTCCGGCTGGTAGGACGCCGGGAGCGCATTGCGCGGGACTGCCATGGCCGCTGGCTGGACACCTATCTGATGGAGCGCCGCGCCGCCGCAGATGAACCGGAGGGGTTCAAAAAGCTGTGACCAGCTGCCGAGTGCAGGCCAACGATTGGATATGGTCTCCGCTTACGCTCTGGCTATTTTCAGCAGAATTATTATTTTATTTGCAGACCGGGAAAATCCGCAGATCTTCCCGGTCTGCCTTTTTACGATGTATAAAGCAGAAGGAGCCGCTGCACAGAAATTGCTTTGACATCCCACCCGTTTGTGATACAATAGG